>NZ_JAKUWG010000012.1:0-41260 GCF_026782285.1 Streptococcus oralis | reverse complement strand
TTAGTGCTTCAGTATCAGCAAGCACAAGCTTGAGCAACAGCGTGTCTGCTTCAATCAGTGCTAGCCAATCAGCAAGCACAAGCATGAGCAACAGCGTGTCTGCTTCAATTAGTGCTAGCCAATCAGCAAGCACAAGCTTGAGCAACAGCGTATCTGCTTCAATTAGTGCTTCAGTATCAGCAAGCACAAGCTTGAGCAACAGCGTGTCTGCTTCAATCAGTGCATCTGAATCAGCAAGCACAAGCATGAGCAACAGCGTGTCTGCTTCAATTAGTGCGAGCCAATCAGCAAGCACAAGCCAATTAGCAAGCATAAGCTTGAGCAACAGCGTATCCGCATCAATCAGTGCAAGCCAATCAGTAAGCACAAGCATGAGCAACAGCGTGTCAGCGTCAATCAGTGCAAGCCAATCAGTAAGCACAAGCTTGAGCAACAGCATCTCAGCTTCAATCAGTGCATCTGAAACAGCAAGTAATGCTGGAGGCAATGCTTCAGCATCAGCAAGTGCATCATTGAGTAACAGTGTAAGTACATCTACATCACTTAGCGATAGCACTTCAAGCAGCTTGAGTACAAGTGCGTCACAACAATCTAACTCATTCAGCTATAGTAAAGGTGAACCAACAAGCGAGTCTAAACCAGAGTTTAACCTTCCTAGCTACCTTGAATCAGTAAGTGCAAGTGAGTCAGTTTCACTCAGCAAGTCAGTAAGTGTATCATTGAGCGATAGTACTTCAGCCTCAATCAGCGCAAGTGAGTCAGTCTCAACAAGCGCAAGCTTGAGTGACAGCGTGTCTGCATCAATCAGTGCAAGCAACAACTCAGGTAGCGGTTCAGGTTCAACAAGCACAAGCAATGGTTCAGGCGATGCCTCAACTTCAGCAAGTACTTCAGCAAGCTTGAGCAACAGCGTATCTGCATCAATTAGTGCATCTGAATCAGCAAGCACAAGCTTGAGCAATAGCGCAAGTACCTCAGCTAGCTTGTCTGACAGTGCTTCAATCTCAAGTGCATTGAACCACTCACAAGCTCCTGCACAACAACCTGCTGGACCAGGACGTTCAAACGGTAGAAAACTTCCAAATACAGGAACTGCAAGTAACCAATTTGCTGGTCTTGGATTAGGAGTAGCTGCCTTGGCAACTGCCTCTCTTCTTGGCAAGAAGAAGAAATCAGCAGCTTCTGAAATGGATTTAGAAGACTAAGTCCCAGAAATCGACTAAAATGAAATTGTTGATATCATTTTAGCGATGAAAACAAGAACCCCGGATAGCTCAAGGCTATCTGGGGTTTTTGGCTCTTTGTCAACTGTAGAGGGTGAGATCTAATTAAGCATGAGAGAGAATCAGATTGGTTCTCTCTTTTCTAACATTCAAAGTAACGAGAATTATCACTCTAAATGTTCTAAAGAACTTAATGATGTCTTACTGGTTATTAATCACTACCAAAGAGAATATCCAAATTACAAGACAGCTTTTAAAGCGCTTAGGAATAAGAGGTAGAAATATTACACTACTCATTGCATATACCTAACGAAATAGATAAAAATCTAAAATTTGTATAGAAAATAATATAATTTCGACCTTTTGTGACAGGAATTGCTTGACTAAATAAAACTAAAGCTGTATAATAAGGCAAATATCTAAAACAGGAGGTTCTGGAAATGAAAAAGTCTAAGGCCAAGTATCTGACACTGGCAGGTGTCGTGTTAAGCGCAGGTATCCTATTGAGCGCATGTGGGAACTCAGCAAGTTCATCTAAAACATATAACTATGTCTATTCTAGTGATCCATCTAGTTTGAACTATCTAGCAGAGAACCGTGCAACAACCAATGATATCGTTACCAATCTGGTAGATGGTTTGATGGAAAATGACCAATATGGTAACTATGTCCCATCTTTGGCAGAGGATTGGACTGTTTCCAAGGACGGTTTGACTTATACCTACAAACTTCGTAAAGATGCCAAGTGGTATACATACGAAGGTGAAGAATACGCACCTGTAACTGCTCAAGACTTTGTGACAGGTTTGAAATATGCTGCTGATAAAAAATCCGAAGCCTTGTACCTGGTTCAAGACTCTGTAGCAGGTTTGGATGACTATATCAACGGTAAAACAACTGACTTTTCAACTGTCGGTGTGAAGGCGATTGATGACCAAACAGTTCAGTACACTTTGACACGTCCAGAATCTTATTGGAACTCTAAAACAACTTCAACCATTCTCTTCCCTGTCAATGCAGATTTCTTGAAATCAAAAGGGGATGATTTTGGTAAGGTAGACCCTTCTAGCATTTTGTACAATGGACCTTTCTTGATGAAATCATTTGTTTCAAAATCTGTTATCGAATACAAGAAAAATCCGAACTACTGGGATGCTAAAAATGTCTTTGTGGACGATGTGAAATTGACTTACTATGATGGTAGTGACCAAGATGCCCTAGCTCGTAACTTTGTAGAAGGAGTCTACAGCTACGCGCGTCTCTATCCAAATAGCTCAAGTTTTGAAGGAATTAAAGAGAAGAACAAGGATAACATCATCTATAGTATGCAAACCGCAACTTCTTATTACTTGAACTTCAACTTGGACAGAAAATCTTATAACTTCACTTCTAAGTCCTCAGATATCGAAAAGAAATCAACACAAGAAGCAGTTCTGAATAAAAACTTCCGTCAAGCCTTCAACTATGCTTATAACCGTACAGCCTATGGAGCTCAATCTCAAGGAGAAGACGGAGCAACGAAGATTATTCGTAACCTAGTGGTACCTCCTACATTTGTAAGTATCAACGGAAAAGACTTTGGCGATGTTGTTTCAGAAAAGATGGTCAACTATGGTCAAGAATGGCAAGGAATCAACTTTGCAGACGCGCAAGATCCATACTACAATCCTGACAAGGCTAAAGCTAAATTTGCAGAAGCTAAGAAAGAATTGGAAGCTAAGGGTGTGCAATTCCCAATTCACTTGGATGTATCAGTTGACCAATCAGCTAAAAAAGGTGTACTTGAAGCAAGTTCTTTAAAACAATCCATCGAATCTGTTCTAGGAGCTGAGAATGTGGTTATTGATATCCAACAATTATCAACAGATGACTTCGATAATTCTAGCTACCTCGCTCAAACGGCAGCTCAAAAAGACTTTGATATCTATAATGGCGGTTGGAGTGCTGACTACTTGGATCCATCAAGCTATCTAGATATCCTAAATGTCAATAACGGCGGTATGTTGCAAAACCTTGGTCTAGAACCAGGTGAGGTCAATGACAAGGCTAAGGCAGTTGGACTTGATACCTATACTGAAATGTTGGAAGAAGCCAATAAAGAGCAGGATCCAGCGAAACGTTATGAAAAATATGCTGAAATTCAAGCTTGGCTCGTTGATAGCGCCCTTGCAATTCCAAACGTTTCCCTTGGTGGAACACCTAGCTTGAGAAAGACAGTTCCATTCTCAGCACCATTCTCACAAGCAGGAAATAAGGGTGTGGAATCATACAAGTACCTCAAGTTACAAGATAAGACTGTAACGGCTGATGAGTATGAAAAAGCTAAAGAAAAATGGCTGAAAGAAAAAGAAGAATCAAATAAGAAAGCTCAAGAAGAATTGGCAAAACACGTTAAATAACCAGTCTATTCAACAGGATAAACGATAGTTTCTCAGGAAGCTATCGTTTTTGTATAGTTTGAAACTATAACTAGCTCTTGAAAAGAAGAAAATGAGTTGGCGAAAATAAGTGGTACAATAGTTACTATAGATTTGGAGGTATTGTATGAGCAAAGAACTACACATCAACACAATTTTGGCCCAGGCGGGTATCAAGTCAGATAAGACGACAGGTGCCTTGGTGACGCCACTACATTTTTCAACAACTTATCAGCATCCAGAGTTCGGTCAGTCTACTGGATTTGACTACACGCGCACTAAAAACCCAACTCGCAGTAAGGCGGAGGAAGTCTTGGCTGCAATCGAATCAGCAGACTATGCCCTAGCGACGAGCTCAGGTATGGCTGCGATTGTACTGGCTTTTAGTGTTTTTCCAGTAGGAAGTAAAGTCTTGGCTGTGCGAGATCTTTATGGGGGGTCTTTCCGTTGGTTCAACCAAGTGGAGAAGGAAGGTCGTTTCCATTTTACCTATGCCAATACTGAAGCAGAGTTGATTACTGAGCTGGAAAATGATGTGGATGTTCTCTATATCGAAACGCCAACCAATCCTTTGATGTTGGAATTTGATATTGCAAAACTAGCCAAACTAGCTCATGACAAGGGTGCTAAAGTAGTGGTGGACAATACCTTCTACAGTCCGATTTACCAACGACCGATTGAAGACGGTGCGGATATTGTTCTTCATTCAGCAACCAAGTATCTAGCAGGACACAATGATGTCTTGGCTGGGGTGGTTGTGACTAATAGTTTAGAACTATATGAACAACTTTTCTACAATTTGAATACGACTGGTGCGGTCTTGTCACCGTTTGATAGTTATCAGTTGATTCGTGGTCTTAAAACTCTACCTCTTCGTATGGAGCGTTCTACAGCCAATGCCCAAGAAGTGGTTGCCTTTTTGAAGGATTCACCTGCTGTTAAGGAAGTGCTCTATACAGGTCGTGGAGGTATGATTTCCTTTAAAGTAGCAGATGAAAAACGAATTCCTCATATTCTAAACAGCTTGAAGGTATTTTCATTTGCTGAGAGTTTGGGTGGGGTAGAGAGTCTCATCACCTATCCGACGACGCAAACCCATGCGGATATTCCGGCAGAAGTGCGCCATTCCTATGGTTTAACAGATGATCTCTTGCGCTTATCTATTGGGATTGAGGATGCTAGAGATTTGATTGCGGACTTGCGCCAAGCTTTGGAAGGATAAGACAGATATGGGAAAATATGATTTTACAAGCCTGCCCAATCGTTTTGGACACCATACCTATAAATGGAAAGAAGTGGAAGCTGATCGAGAAGTTCTACCAGCCTGGATAGCAGATATGGACTTTGTGGTTTTGCCTGAGGTTCGACAAGCTGTACAAGCCTACGCAGATCAGTTGGTCTATGGCTATACCTATGCCAGTGATGCTTTGATTGAGTCGGTTCAGGACTGGGAAGCCACACAACACGGGTACTACTTTGACAAGGATGTCCTCGTCTTTATCGAGGGAGTGGTACCGGCCATCTCAACAGCTATTCAAGCCTTTACAAAAGAGGGAGAGGCTGTTCTGATTAATACACCGGTCTATCCACCTTTTGCCCGCAGTGTCAAACTGAACAATCGCAGATTGATTACCAATTCTTTGGTGGAAAAGAACGGTCTGTTTGAGATTGACTTTGACCAGCTGGAGAAGGAATTGGTGGAAGAGGATGTGAAGCTTTATATTCTTTGCAATCCTCACAATCCTGGTGGACGTGTTTGGGAAAAGGAAGTGTTAGAAAAGATTGGCCATCTCTGCCAAAAACATGGTGTTTTGTTGGTTTCAGATGAGATTCACCAAGATTTGGCCCTCTTTGGTCACAAACACCAGTCTTTTAATACCATTGATCCAGCTTTTAAAGACTTTGCCCTTATCTTGAGCAGTGCCACTAAGACCTTTAATATTGCTGGAACGAAAAATTCCTATGCTGTCATTGAAAATCCAAAGCTTCGTGTGGCTTTCCAAAAACGCCAGTTGGCCAATAACCAGCATGAAATTTCAGGCTTGGGGTATTTGACGACAGAAGCTGCCTACCGTTATGGTAAGGACTGGTTAGGAGAACTAAAAGAAGTTATCGAGGACCACATTAACTATGTAGTGGATGTTTTGGGCAACGAAACCAAGATTAAGGTCATGAAACCGCAAGGTACCTACTTGATTTGGCTTGATTTTTCAGCCTATGACCTAACGGATGACCGCTTGCAAGAGCTTTTGAAGAATGAAGCCAAGGTCATCTTGAACCGAGGTTTGGACTTTGGGGAGGAAGGAACCCTTCATGCTCGCCTCAATGTAGCCATGCCGAAGTCAGTACTGGAAGAGGTTTGCCAACGCATCGTGACCACTTTTGCTACACTTTAAAAATCCAGCCTTCTAGGATAAAAGTCTTCCTAGAAGGCTATTTTCGTAGGGGAAAATGTGGTATAATGAAAAGATAAGATAAAGGGGTAACTATGGCTAAATTGATTCCGGGAAAGTTGCGCATGGAGGGGGTTACACTCTATGAAACAGGCAATATTGAGATTATCAAGGAAAAAGGGAATCGCCTCTATACTCGTGTTGCGGGAGAAGACTTGCGCTACAGTTTAGAGGATGATCTGGTTTTTTGTGCTTGCGATTTTTTCCAAAAAAGAGGTTACTGTGTTCACCTCGCAGCGCTCGAGCATTATCTGAAGAATGATGAAGAAGGCCAAGTGATTTTACAAGCCTTAGAAAAAGGACATGAAGAGCAAGAAGAGGTCGAAACCAAGGTTAGTTTTGGTGGTAGTTTTTTGGAGCGTATCCAACCTCAGAAGAGAGAGAAAATCTACACTTTGTCGGCTCAAGGTCAGGTGGAAGCTGGGACCAATCGCCTCCTTTGGACTCTCCGAATCGGTTTAGTTGATAGTCAAAAATATTATGTCATTCGTGATATCCCTCTCTTTTTGAAGGTTTTAGTCCATCGAAAACCATATATGATTGGAAAATACTATGAAAATGACTTGTCTTGGGATGCTTTTGATACAGCTAGTCAAGATGTTCTTACTTTTTTATGTGGCTTGATTGAGGAGGGACTGAGTCAAGACCTCTTTTTCCCCAATCAAGGTCGTCACCTCTTTTTCCCTCTGACCTTTTTTGAGCAGGGAGTGGAGTTGCTGATGAACTTGGAGGATTTTCATTTTGAACATCAGATTACTAGTTATGAAAATCTTCTTTTTCATGATTTAGATCCAGAAGCAAACCTTTTCTCTTTTTCCGTGAAGGAGTATCCCGATTATTTTGAGATGGAAATTTCTGAGACTGAGCGAGTTAACGTATTCTATGGAGGGGCAGTTCTCTTTCGTAAGGGGAATCTTTATCTCTTAAACCCTAAACAAATCAGCTTACTAAAGGAAATCAAGGAGCTTCCTCAGGAGGAAAGAGGGGGGAAATGCCTCCAGTTTGACAACAGTGATCGTGATCGCCTAGCCGCCTGTTTGCCTTTGTTTGGACAGCTAGGAACAGTGTCTGCCCCCGAGCGTTTGCAAATCAGACCCTTTTCACCAATCTTTTACTTTGATAGGGAGGATGACGGCCGCATCCGCTTGAATATTCAGTTTGACTATGGAGATGTTAAGGTGACTAGTCGCCAACAGCTGGAACAATTACCTTTTTCAAGTGATGCTGTCTTGGAAAACCAACTATTTCAAGTCTGTTTAGGGGCTGGTTTTGAGGCTGATTTTCAGTCTTGGAGACAGGCTTTGAAGCCAGAGGCAGTTTATTCTTTCTTTCACCATACGATTCCAGCTTTTGAGAAATTGGGTCAGGTTTTCTTGTCTGATGAAATCAATCAGCTCTACAGCGTCCAAGCTCCTCAGGTTCAGATTGAGTCCAAGGGAGGACTGCTGGAAATTCAGTTTGACTTCCAAGGGATTGGTCAAGAAGAGATTGATAAAGCTCTTAAAGCCCTGACCAGTAATCAGGATTTCTATATCAGTTCTTCTGACCAAGTGTACTTTTTTGATGAGGAAACTAAGCAGATTCGTCAAAATTTGCAGGAACTGGGGGTTGAGCTAAAAG
This sequence comes from Streptococcus oralis, assembly GCF_026782285.1. Lineage (GTDB taxonomy): Bacteria > Bacillota > Bacilli > Lactobacillales > Streptococcaceae > Streptococcus > Streptococcus oralis_CG. The sequence continues at coordinate 33,547 of NZ_JAKUWG010000012.1, read as the reverse complement.
ATGGTTCTTTTCAAGCGCGAAAATCTCTGGCTTACAGTCTGTCTCAGTTGTTTGAAGGTCGAGACAGGATTTCCTTCTCGGAAGAATTTCAGCATTTAGCTCATGATTTGACCCATCCAGAGGACTTTCCTTTGGGAGATATACGGGTGCAAGCGAGTTTGAGAGACTACCAGGAAAAAGGTGTCCGTTGGCTCCAGATGCTTCATCACTATGGCTTTGGTGGCATCCTAGCCGATGATATGGGACTGGGAAAAACACTGCAAACTATTGCTTTTTTGACCAGTCAGGTGACAGAAGACAGTCGGGTCTTGATTTTAGCGCCGTCAGGTTTGATCTACAACTGGGCAGATGAATTTAGAAAATTTGCCCCACAGTTGGATTTGGCTGTCGTTCATGGTTTGAAAGCGAATCGAGAAGCGATTCTTTCTGAAAATCACCAAATCTATGTGACTAGCTATGCCACCTTTCGTCAAGACAGCGAGCTTTATCAAGAGATGGCTTTTGATTTTCTCTTCTTAGATGAAGCCCAGGTCATGAAAAATGCCCAAACCAAGATTGCTCAGAGTTTGCGCCAGTTTGTGGTGCCAGCAGTTTTTGCTTTGTCAGGTACGCCCATTGAAAATCATTTAGGAGAGTTGTGGTCTATCTTTCAAATTGTGCTTCCGGGGCTCTTGCCAAGTAAAAAGGAGTTTATGAAATTACCAGCTGACCGAGTCGCGCAGTTTATCAAGCCCTTCGTCATGAGGCGTAAGAAAGAAGAAGTCCTGACAGAACTACCTGATCTAATCGAAGTCGTCTATAAAAATGAACTGGAAGACCAGCAGAAGGCCATCTATCTAGCCCAGTTGCAACAGATGCGAGACCGCCTAGCGCAAGTGACAGATCAAGAATTCCAGAGAAGTCGGGTAGAAATCTTATCTGGACTCATGCGTTTGCGTCAAATCTGTGATACGCCAGCCCTCTTCATGGACGATTACCAGGGAGCCAGCGGTAAATTGGATAGTCTCCGAGATTTATTGCTACAAGTGGCTGATGGTGGGCATCGGGTCTTGATTTTCTCCCAGTTCAAAGGAATGTTGGAAAAAATCGAGCAAGAACTCCCAGACTTGGGCTTGAACTCCTTCAAAATCACAGGTTCAACTCCTGCTCATGACAGACAGGAGATGACCAAGGCCTTTAACCAAGGGGAGAGAGATGCCTTTCTCATCTCCCTTAAGGCGGGTGGTGTTGGTCTTAATCTAACGGGAGCTGATACGGTTATTTTGGTTGACCTTTGGTGGAATCCCGCTGTCGAAGCACAGGCTATCGGAAGAGCCCACCGAATGGGGCAGGAGCAGATGGTCGAGGTCTATCGTTTGATTACCAAGGGGACTATTGAAGAAAAAATTCAAGAACTTCAAGAGCAGAAAAAACATTTGGTTTCCCAAGTTTTAGATGGTACGGAGTCGCGTGCGAGTCTCAGTCTGGCAGAAATTCGTGAAATTTTGGGAATTTCTGAAGCCAGCACTTGAAAAATCAAGACAATACGCTATAATGAAGTGTTGAAAGGAAATACAAAATGAAACAAGATCGATTTCCATTGGTGTCAGATGATGAGATCATGCTGACCGAAATGCCAGTCATGGACTTGTACGATGAGTCAGACTTTATTAGCAATATCAAAGGTGATTACCGCGATAAGAACTATTTGGAATGGTCTCCTATCAATGAGGAAGAAACCGTAGTTTCTCCAGTAGTTAGCAAGGAGCCAAAGCCAAGTCCAGAACCTAAAAAAGTTGAAAAAACGTATGCTGAATTGGCTCGAGAAGAGGCGCGTGCGGATTTGAAGAAGAAACGTTCAGCCAAGTATTTGACTCAGGATGTTAGTCATACCAGACGACACAATGGTTCAACACTTGTTCGTCAAGGAAACCAACCAACAGCACCATTTCAAAAGGAAAATCCAGGTGAGTTTGCCAAATTTAGTAAAAACTTGAGCCAGTCTCACTATATCTTAGCTGAGGATGTTGGGCAAGTGGCGACTCCAACTCCGAAAACCCAAACGGGAAAAGCTAAAAAGAACAACTATGATTTTCTAAAGAAGAGTCAAATCTATAATAAAAAGAATAAGCAAACAGAACAGGAACGTCAGGTTGCCCAAGAGTTGAATCTGACAAGAATTACTGAGTAGGGGAGAAAAGCATGTCAAAAACATATCATTTTATTGGAATCAAGGGATCAGGTATGAGTGCCCTAGCCTTGATGTTGCACCAAATGGGGCATAAGGTTCAAGGGTCAGACGTTGAAAAGTACTACTTTACTCAACGTGGACTAGAGCAGGCAGGGATTGCGATTCTTCCTTTTGATGAAAAGAACTTACAAGGTGATGTGGAGATTATCGCGGGGAATGCCTTCCGTCCAGATAACAACGTTGAAATCGCCTATGCAGATCAAAATGGTATTAGCTACAAACGTTACCACGAATTCCTAGGTAGCTTTATGCGCGACTTTGTCAGCATGGGAGTGGCAGGAGCTCATGGAAAAACTTCAACAACAGGTATGTTGTCACATGTCTTGTCTCACATCACAGACACTAGCTTCTTGATTGGTGACGGGACAGGTCGTGGTTCAGCCAATGCCAAATATTTTGTCTTTGAATCAGACGAATATGAGCGCCATTTCATGCCTTACCATCCTGAGTACTCTATCATCACCAACATTGACTTTGACCATCCAGACTACTTTACAAGTCTAGAGGACGTTTTCAATGCCTTTAACGACTATGCCAAACAAATTACCAAAGGTTTGTTTGTATACGGTGAGGATCCTGAGTTGCGTAAGATTACAGCCAATGCGCCAATCTATTACTATGGGTTTGAAGCTGAGGGCAATGACTTTGTAGCTAGCGATCTTCTTCGTTCTACGACTGGTTCGACCTTCACCGTTCACTTCCGTGGTCAAGAATTGGGACAATTCCACATTCCAACCTTTGGTCGTCACAATATTATGAATGCGACAGCTGTTATTGGACTTCTTTACACAGCAGGATTTGATTTGAACTTGGTCCGTGAACACTTGAAAACTTTTGCAGGTGTTAAGCGTCGTTTCACTGAAAAAATTGTCAATGATACAGTGATCATTGATGACTTTGCCCACCATCCAACAGAAATCATTGCAACCTTGGATGCGGCTCGTCAAAAATACCCAAGCAAGGAAATTGTGGCAATCTTCCAACCGCATACCTTTACTAGAACCATCGCCTTGTTGGATGAATTTGCTCACGCTTTGAATCAAGCAGACGCAGTCTACCTAGCGCAAATCTATGGATCAGCTCGTGAAGTGGACCATGGTGATGTCAAAGTAGAAGACCTAGCCAATAAAATCAACAAGAAACACCAAGTTATCACTGTTGAAAATGTTTCTCCACTCCTAGACCATGACAATGCTGTTTACGTCTTTATGGGTGCAGGAGACATCCAAACCTATGAATATTCATTTGAACGTCTTTTGTCTAACTTGACAAGCAACGTCCAATAAGGAAAACAGATGGAAATTCCAATCACTATAAGGCAAGCCACCTTATCAGATTTAGAAGAAATGTTGGCGATTGAAGAGGCCAATCCTTCGTTAGAAGAGGCACTTAGCCGCCAATCCTTAGAAGAGAGTATCCGCAAGACTGCGGGTACCTTTCTTGTAGCTGGGGATGAAAATCAGCTTCTGGGCTATGTTTTAGGAGAAGCTCAGTCTATTCATCCCAAATGGATAGAAATAAAATCATTGACCATTCATCCTGACTATTGGGGACAAGGGCTGGGAACTCTTCTTCTTGCAGCCTTGAAACAGGTGACTGTCGAGCTAGATTACCAAGGTATTCTTTTGCAAAGTCCTGATGAGTTACTATCATATTTTGAAATGAATGGCTTTGTTGAGGAAGAAGTGACAGGGAGTCATTATGGCAGTGGTTCTGAATGGTATCTGACTTGGGCTAATCCTTTTTATCAGGAGGAAATATGAAAATCAGACAAGCAAGATTTTCGGATTTAGATCGTATTTTAGAGATAGAGCTTGAGAATTTCTCCCTTGAGGAAGCCATTCCTCGTTCCGTCTTTGAGGCGCATTTACGTGAAATTCAGACCAGCTTTCTCGTCGCTGAAAAAGAGGGACGTATCCTTGGCTACATTGAAGGTCCGGTCGTCCCACATCGTCATCTACAAGATCAGTCCTTTACAGAAGAAATAAAAGACTATAGCCATAAACCTGGAGGTTATATTTCTGTGACCTGTCTCTCCATAGCTAAGGAAGCGCAAGCCTTGGGAGTGGGGAAAAAACTGTTAAGTGCTCTGAAGGAAGTCGCTTTAGAACATGAACGAGAAGGCATTAACCTGACTTGTCATGATTATCTTATCTCATATTATGAGAAACATGGTTTTGTCAATGAAGGACTATCCCAATCTACCTATGCAGGTGAGACTTGGTATAACATGGTTTGGAAGCCTTGAAAACAAGAAATATAGTTGGAAAAAGGTATCTTTTGTTGCTTTTCTGCGACTTTTAAGATATAATGTTATGGATTGCCAACAAGGAGGTAAAGCTTTTGAGCGAGAAATCAAGAGAAGAAGAAACATTAAGCTTTAAAGAACAGATTTTACGCGATTTAGAGAGAGTCAGAGAGAGAGAAAGAAGAGGAAAAGAGGATGAAAGTCCAACTACCCCACCAACCCCATCTTCTCAAGTAACTCCACCTGCCCCTTCTGAACAAGAATCAAATCTTGCCACAGAAGATTTAATGGCAGATTCTCTGTCAACTGTGGATGAAACCCTAAAAAATGCCCCAAGTGTGCCACCACGCCCAAGTTTTGAATCAAGCGAAGTGACAGCACCAGCACCAGAACCAGAAGAGTCAAAACTAGAAGAGCCTGCACCAGCCAAGATTGATGCTGTAGAGCCTAAAAAGGAAGAGAAAGAGTTTAATACTACTCCAACTAAAGTGGCTGTTTCCTATAAAACGGATGACAATAAAGAAGGATCAGTCCCTCCTGTTGTAGAGACTGTAGTACCTGCTCCAGTTGAGCAAGTTGATGATCTAGCGAATGCTCCACTACGCAGTCGTCGCGAAGGAACAAAGCCAGCTAAGAAAAAGAAGAAATCAAAAGCGAAAGGCTGCTTGCTAACTTTCTTAGTTCTTCTAGTGCTCGTAGGTGTTGGTGGCTTCTTTGGTTATGGTTATGTTCAAGAATCTTTGAAACCAGTTGATGTGAGCTCTAAGGACTACGTAACGGTTCAAATCCCAGAAGGTTCAAATGTTCAAGAAATTGGGAGCACTTTGGAAAAATCTGGTTTGGTAAAACATGGACTTATCTTTAGTTTATATGCTAAATATAAGAGTGCAGACTTAAAATCAGGTTATTACAACTTGAAGAAGAGCATGAGTACAGATGAATTGATCCAAGAATTGCAGAAAGGTGGAACTCCTGAACCACAAGAACCAGCTCTTGCAAGCTTGACAATTCCAGAAGGATATACTTTGGAGCAAATTGCTCAAACGGTAGGTCAACTTCAAGGTGACTTTAAAGAGCCGCTTACAGCGGATGCCTTCTTAGCAAAAGCTCAAGATGAAACCTTCATCTCTCAAGTAGTCGCCAAGTATCCTAACCTACTAGGAAGTCTACCAACAAAAGACAGTGGCGTTCGTTATCGCCTAGAAGGTTACCTTTTCCCAGCAACTTATACCATCAAAGAAAGCACTACAGTTGAAAGTTTGATTGATGAGATGTTAGCTGCTATGGATAAGGCCTTGTCACCATATTACGCTACGATCAAAGAAAAGAATCTGACAGTCAATGAATTGCTCAGTATCGCTTCTCTTGTTGAAAAAGAAGGTGCCAAGACAGAAGATCGCAAGAAGATTGCTGGTGTCTTCTATAACCGCCTAAATCTCGGTATGCCGCTTCAAAGTAATATCGCTATCCTGTATGCCCAAGGCAAGCTTGGTCAAAAGATTAGTCTAGCGGATGATGCTGGAATTGATACGACGATTGATTCACCTTACAATGTTTATACACACCTTGGCCTCATGCCTGGACCAGTAGACAGTCCAAGTCTGGATGCCATCGAAGCAAGTGTAAACCAGACAAAGAGTGACTACTTATACTTTGTAGCCAATGTCGAAGATGGTAAAGTGTACTTTGCAACGACCAAAGAAGAACATGATCAAAACGTTGCAGAACACATCAATAGCAAACTAACCCAATCAAGTAGTTCAAACTAAAATTATGTGGTTTTCCACATAATTTTGTTTTAAAAACAAATTAAGAAAAGAAAGTTGAGAAAAATGGCAGAAAAAACTTACCCAATGACCCTTGAAGAAAAGGAAAAACTAGAAAAAGAATTAGAGGAGTTGAAACTCGTTCGTCGTCCTGAAGTGGTAGAACGTATCAAAATTGCTCGTTCATATGGAGACCTTTCAGAGAACAGCGAGTACGAAGCAGCTAAGGATGAGCAAGCTTTTGTTGAAGGACAAATTTCAAGTCTAGAAACAAAAATCCGCTATGCTGAAATCGTTAATAGCGATGCAGTTGCCCAAGATGAAGTGGCTATCGGTAAGACTGTAACGATCCAAGAAATCGGTGAAGATGACGAAGAAGTCTATATCATCGTCGGTTCTGCAGGTGCAGATGCTTTTGCTGGTAAGGTTTCAAATGAGAGCCCAATTGGACAAGCCTTGATCGGCAAGAAGACTGGTGATACAGCGACCATCGAGACACCAGTTGGTAGCTATGATGTCAAAATCTTAAAGGTTGAAAAAACAGCCTAAATAGAATGAAAAAGGAGTAGTAGAGGCTTTGCCTTGCTCAACTCCTTTTTGGTTTTTTGAATAAAATAGGAGACTATATGAGTGAAAATAAGAAAAAAAATAAGATGGATCGTGGATTAACCAATCGCCATGTTCAGGTGATGGCTATTGCGGGAACAATCGGAACAGGTCTTTTCCTAGGTGCCGGTCGTTCTATCAGCCTTACTGGGCCTTCTATCATCCTGATTTACATGATTACAGGAGCCTTTATGTTTTTGATGATGAGGGCTGTTGGGGAGATGCTGTATCAGGATCCAGAACAACATACTTTTATCAACTTTATCACCCGTCATTTGGGGAAAGGCTGGGGGTATTTCTCAGTTTGGTCTTATTGGTTGTCTGTCGTCTTTATCGGTATGGCAGAAATCACTGCGATCTCACATTATGTTCAGTTTTGGTTTCCTAGCTGGCCTAGTTGGCTGATTCAGATTGTCTTTTTAACGATTTTGGCCTTAGTCAATCTGATTGCGGTTAAGCTCTTTGGAGAAGTCGAGTTTTGGTTTGCTATGGTTAAAATTGTGGCTATTTTAGCTATGATTGCAACGGGAGCCTTTATGGTTTTGACAGGATTTGAGACACCGCATGGTGCTGCAAGTTTGGCAAATATCAGCAATCAGTTCTCTCTTTTCCCAAACGGTGTTATGAACTTTGTCATGGCCTTTCAAATGGTATTTTTTGCCTATCTGATGATTGAGTTTATCGGAGTGACAACCTCTGAAACCAAGAATCCTCGTCAGGTTTTGCCAAAAGCAGTTAAAGAAATTCCCCTCCGAATTGTCTTCTTCTATGGTGGAGCCCTATTAGCCATTATGTCTATCATTCCCTGGAAAGAACTTGCTTCTTCAGATTCACCATTTGTAACGGTTTTTGAGCTAGCAGGTATCAAGTGGGCGGCAGCTCTGATTAACTTCGTTGTTTTGACGTCGGCAGCATCTGCTCTTAATTCAACCCTCTATTCAACAGGGCGACACCTCTACCAGATTGCCCATGATTCACCCAATCGCTTTTTAAAAGCGATCAAGGCAGATACTCTTTCTCGTCATAATGTTCCGCAAAATGCCATTATTGCCTCAGCAATCTTGATTGCTCTAGCTGCCTTTATCAATGTTTTGCCAGGTGTTTCCGATGCCTTTGCTTTGATTACGGCGTCTTCATCAGGTGTTTACATCGCGATTTATATCTTGATCATGGTGGCCCATCTCAAATACCGCAAGTCACAAGACTTCATGGCGGATGGCTACCTCATGCCTCAGTATCGTTTCTTAAATCCTTTAACCATGCTCTTCTTTATCTTTGTCTTTGTAACCCTCTTTTTACAAGAGTCTACCTTCATGGGGGCAGTTGGTTCTGCTATCTGGATTATCGGTTTCGGAATTTATAGCCAGTGGAAATTTAGGAAATAAATCATGAACTCATCAACTTTGATTGGTGAGTTCTTTTTAGTTTGACAGTCTATTGAAATAAGATTATAATCAAGCTGTAACAGTTCGAAGGAGGTTTGGATGCACTTTAGATTGGAAAATAAAGCGTCCCAGAAAGCGCAAGAAATAGGGAATTTGATTCGTGCTTATAATCGTTCCAAAAGAGAAGAGGCTGAAAGTGAGCCACTGAATCTTTATGTCGAAGACGAAAAGGGCAATCTCATGGGGGGCTTAGTAGCTGAGACTTTCGGAAATTGGTTGGAAATCGAGTATTTGTTTGTGAAAGAGGAATTGCGAGGACAAGGAATTGGTTCAAAACTATTGCAACAGGCAGAAAGTGAAGCTAAGCATCGAAACTGTCGTTTTGCTTTTGTCAATACTTACCAGTTTCAAGCGCCAGATTTTTACCAAAGGCATGGCTACAAGGAGGTCTTTACCTTGCAAGACTATCCCTACACAGGGCGAAGATACTATTACCAAAAAGATTTGTAAGGTGAAAATGGAGAAATATAATAGAGAGTAATTCTTCACATAACCAAGGAGGTGGGCTAATGGACATAATACTAGATATGGGCAACGTCTTATTAGAATGGAACAAGGATAAGATTTTGCAAGGCGTTTCGGAGATGAAGAAAGATTATCTGATTTTAGATAAGACCATTTTTCAGTCGGGGCTTTGGGAAAGATTAGATCTTGGTACCATGACGAGAGAAGAATTAGTGCTTAAAGTTGTGTCAATGATTGGCAGGACCTATCAAAAGAAGGTCGAAGAAGTTATCTGGAATTGGCCTAGCTACATTGATATCTATACGGAAGTCTTTCCTGTCTTGTTAGAACTAAAGAAAAAGGGGCATCGCATCTTTGTCTTGTCCAATACCTCAAAGGTATTTTATGACTTGCTGGATGAGCAATTATCTCCCTTAAAGGAGGTTTTAGATGGTTTTGTCCTATCCTGTGATATAAAAGCTATAAAGCCTGATTTGGCAATGTTTAAGAAGATTCTCGACAAATACCAGTTAGATCCTACACACTGTGTCTTTCTAGACGATATTGAGGACAATACAAGCGCAGCTGAAAAATTGGGCATCAAGGCCTATCAGGTCAAGAAAAGAAGTGATGTCGTCGATATTTTGAAATCCTATATTTAAATTCAAAACTCTCTATTTTCTGTGGTAGAGAGTTTTTTTGTTAATAAAATCTTACAAAATGACATTTATATATTGCATTAAGTTAGATATATGGTATAATGTTTTTAAAAGAAGCGCAACTTTTTAAAAATGTGAAGGAGGACGCTAGTGGCTAAAAATTTAAAATTAAAATTAGCTCGGGTGGAGCGTGATTTAACACAAGGGGATTTGGCAGAAGCTGTAGGTGTTACTAGGCAGACTATAGGCTTGATAGAAGCGGGAAAATACAATCCTAGTCTCTCCCTCTGCCAGTCCATTTGCAGATGCTTAGGAAAAACATTAGACCAACTATTTTGGGAGGAAGAAGATGAAAAGTAGAAAAAAACTTGTGATCAAAGATGAACGTACGGAAAAATTGGATGGAAAGATTTCAGGAGAAATTCTCTTGGGAATGTGCCTATTTTTGGCACTGGAAATTTTTGCCAAAGTTTATATTTTCAATTTAACACTTCAGTCCTATTTGCCAGAATTACTTTTATTGATTGGAGTTGGTTTGTATGCCATTATTCGCCGCATGTATGTAGGAATTGATATTCGAGATATTGTTGAGAATACTGGAAAAGAAAGAATTTTATCTGCTTTGGGATTTTCCATAGTGGTTTTATTGATTGATATCGTAGGCAATCGCGAGGAACTGGTCAGTCTATTGACTTGGAAGTACTCCCTAAAAGTAGTTCTAGCAGTTATCATCTATCTCGTTGGGAGTTATTCTATGGACCGAGTTATCCTATACTTGAATCGCAGAAATCAGCAAGTTTGGGAGGAAGAAGATGAAAAATAGATTTTTTTATTATCAATTACTAGACGAAAGAGAAGAACAACTGTTTAACAAAGCTGGGACAGAGACTTTTTATATGTTTATCGGGCTCATTCTGCTAAGTTATTTGGTGGCTGTATTAGCACCTGCTCTTTTTAATCCTAATATTCTTCTGGTTACCCTTCTTTTAGGAATTTTCTTCTTTTTCAATCGTGCACGACAACTTGGAGTGACCTACTATAGTCGTTTTCATTTTACGATTTTGGGATGCTTAGTAGTGACTCTTGCAATTACAGCCATCTTGATGCTACAGAACTACCAGTTCAATATTGAGATTTATCAGCATAATCCTTTGAATTTTAAATATCTGTCTGCTTGGATCCTTACTTATCTTCTCTATCTTCCATGGGTTTTTATTGGAAACCTTACTTTAAGAAATTTTGGAGAATGGGCTCAAAAAAAGTTTGAGCAAGATATGGATGAACTGGAGAACGGAGAATAGCTTGTTATCTTTTTATCAATCTCGGTAAAATGTGTTATAATAGTACTAATTTATCGGACGGTGTGAAAGTGGTAGAATACGTTCATACCTTTGTAAAGTAGGAAGAAGGAAAACAGATGTATCCAGATGATAGTTTGACATTGCACACGGACTTGTACCAGATCAATATGATGCAAGTTTACTTTGACCAAGGGATTCACAATAAAAAGGCGGTCTTTGAGGTTTACTTCCGCCAGCAACCGTTTAACAACGGCTATGCAGTTTTTGCTGGTTTGGAAAGAATTGTACATTATCTTGAAGACTTGCGCTTTTCAGATAGCGATATTGCCTACTTGGAGTCGCTTGGCTATCATGGGGCGTTCTTAGATTACCTCCGCAATCTCAGGTTAGAACTAACGGTTCGTTCCGCTCAGGAAGGGGACTTGGTTTTTGCTAATGAGCCGATTGTACAGGTTGAAGGCCCTCTAGCCCAATGTCAGTTGGTCGAAACGGCTCTCTTAAACATCGTTAACTTTCAAACCTTGATAGCGACTAAGGCAGCACGTATTCGTTCGGTCATTGAAGATGAACCCTTGATGGAGTTCGGGACACGTCGTGCGCAAGAAATGGATGCGGCTATCTGGGGAACACGAGCAGCGGTGATTGGTGGCGCCAATGGAACCAGCAACGTGCGTGCTGGTAAGCTATTTGATATTCCTGTCTTGGGGACTCATGCCCATGCCTTGGTACAAGTTTATGGAAACGACTATGAAGCCTTCAAGGCCTATGCGGCGACCCATCGTGATTGTGTCTTTCTTGTGGATACCTATGATACCCTTCGCATCGGTGTGCCAGCTGCTATTCAGGTGGCGCGTGAACTGGGTGATCAGATTAACTTTATGGGTGTGCGGATTGACTCTGGGGATATTGCCTACATTTCCAAGAAAGTCCGTCAGCAACTGGACGAGGCTGGATTCACAGAGGCTAAGATCTATGCTTCTAATGACCTAGATGAAAATACGATCCTCAATCTCAAGATGCAAAAGGCTAAAATTGATGTCTGGGGTGTGGGAACCAAGTTGATTACAGCCTATGACCAGCCTGCTCTTGGTGCAGTTTATAAGATTGTGGCTATTGAAGATGAAAATGGTCAGATGCGCAATACCATCAAACTGTCTAATAATGCGGAAAAAGTGTCGACCCCAGGTAAGAAACAGGTGTGGCGCATTACCAGTCGTGAAAAAGGCAAGTCAGAGGGTGACTACATCACTTATGATGGTGTTGATGTTGCCAGCATGACTGAAATCAAGATGTTCCATCCGACCTATACTTACATCAAAAAGACTGTTCGTAATTTTGATGCCGTTCCTCTCTTAGTGGATATTTTCAAAGCAGGAACATTAGTTTACAACTTGCCTAGTTTGACTGACATTCAGTCCTATGCTCGCAAAGAATTTGACAAGCTTTGGGATGAGTATAAACGGGTACTCAATCCGCAACACTATCCAGTGGACTTGGCGCATGATATTTGGCAGGATAAGATGGACTTGATTGATAAGATGCGCAAGGAAGCCCTTGGTGAAGGAGAAGAAGAATGAGTTTGCAAGAGACCATTATCCAGCAACTGGGCGTCAAACCAGTGATTGATGCCCAGGAAGAAATCCGTCGTTCGATTGATTTCTTAAAGAGATACTTGAAAAAACACCCCTTCCTTAAAACCTTTGTACTAGGGATTTCTGGGGGTCAGGACTCAACCTTGGCAGGGCGCTTGGCGCAATTAGCAATGGAAGAAATGCGAGCTGAGACAGGAGATGACAGCTACCAATTTATCGCTGTCCGCCTGCCATATGGCGTGCAAGCTGATGAAGCAGATGCTCAAAAAGCTCTTGATTTCATCCAGCCAGATGTCAACTTGGTTGTGAATATAAAGGAATCAGCTGATGCAATGACAGCAGCAGTTGAAGCGACAGGAAGTCCTGTTTCAGACTTTAACAAGGGCAATATTAAAGCTCGTAGTCGTATGATTGCCCAATATGCTCTTGCGGGTGCCCATAGCGGAGCGGTTATTGGGACAGACCATGCCGCGGAAAATATCACAGGCTTTTTTACCAAGTTTGGTGACGGTGGTGCGGATATTCTCCCTCTTTACCGCCTCAATAAACGTCAAGGAAAACAACTCTTGAAGGAGCTTGGTGCAGACCCAGCCCTTTATGAAAAAATCCCAACAGCAGACCTAGAAGAAGATAAACCAGGGCTGGCTGATGAAGTCGCCCTTGGAGTCACTTATGAAGAGATTGATGACTACCTAGAAGGCAAAACAATCAGCCCAGAAGCCCAAGCGACTATCGAAAACTGGTGGCATAAAGGACAACACAAACGCCACCTACCAATCACCGTATTTGATGACTTCTGGGAGTAAAAACCTCCAGTGGAGGTTTTTACCCTGAGCCTAGAAATGAGAAAGCGAAGAAGGTCCAGTGGACTTTTTTAGCTCCTTGCCTTAAGCTGAGAAAGCGAGGTAACATTATGAAAGCAATCGATACGCAAATATTACAGACAGAACGTTTGATTTTGAGAAGATTTGTGGAGAGTGATGCAGAAGCCATGTTTCAAAATTGGGCTTCATCTGCTGAGAATTTGACCTATGTCACCTGGGATCTCCATCCTGATGTTGAGGTGACTCGGAACTCGATTCGAAATTGGGTTGCATCCTATACCAATCCTAACTATTACAAATGGGCCATTTGTCTCAAAGAAAAACCAGAGCAAGTGATAGGAGATATCAGCATCGTTGAAATACACGAAAAAGATTTAAGTTGTGAAATTGGGTATATTTTAGGAAAAAACTATTGGGGTCGTGGTATGATGACGGAGGCCTTGAAAGCTGTGCTAGACTTCTGTTTTACTCAAGCAGGTTTTCAAAAGGTCAGAGCACGATATGCCAGTCTTAATCCAGCTTCGGGTCGTGTCATGGAGAAGGCGGGAATGTCTTATCTAAAAACCATTACCAATGGTGTGGAGAGAAAAGACTACGTTGCGGATCTTATTTATTATCAGATTAAAAAGAACTAAGAAATGACCTGAGCTTCAAAAGTTAATTTTTGAAGCTCAGGTCATTTTTTTCTGCTCTTTTATTTTAACTCATAAAGCCAGTCGTCACCGTCTTTGTAGTAAAAGAATTCACTTAAATCGTCTTCTAAAAAAACACGCAGCATGTCTGACATATCCTCAGTTGCAAGTTTCAGATGAGACAGATTTTCAAATTCTTCCCACCAAACAGTACCTTCATCTGAACATTGGAGTTCACCAGTAAAGTGTTCTGTCTTGTAAAAAAGGACGACATACCGATAATCCTCGTCATCGTACCAGTCTTTGATACCACAAAGTTGAGGTTTGGAAATGGTCAGACCAGTTTCTTCTTTCACTTCACGAATGACAGCATCGACAAAGGATTCGCCACGTTCAACATGACCACCAGGAAAAGTGATGCCGGGCCAGTCGGGACTAACTCGATCTTGAACTAGAACTTTGTTTCCGTTTTTAATCATGCACATGTTGACAAATTCGACTAATTCTTGTCTGTTCATATTGTTTTTCCTATTTTGTTAGTAACTTTTCCACGACGTTTAACTTTCGCATGGTCAAATCCACGCCAAAAAGTTTTTCAAGATAGTTGGTATTGAGCTTTTTTCGTTTTGCAGTTCTAGGGAGATAGAGGTAGAGACAGTGATCGCCTACACAAATTTCTTCCTCACCGTAGTCAGCTTTCAAATTTTCTAATGGCAGACTTTGGATAAATCCTTGATAAAGGATCACATGCACACGATCATGAAGATAGTCTTCTTTAAATGGATTCTCATGAACAATCTTTTCAAAATCGTTCTTATTCTTGATAACCATTTTTAAGTCAGCTCCAATTTTTTCCTTTATCAGAGTATGAATGCGTTCTCGTATTTCTTCTAAATCTAAGTCACTCTCAAGAATGATATTCCCGCTTTGAATATAGGTTCGAACGTGTTGAAAACCAGCTTCTGTCAAAATATCTACCAAATAAGACATTTTTGGGATAGCATTTTTTCCATTAGGAGTAACGCCTCTTAGTAAAATAATATGTTCCAAAGGGCTTCCTTTCTTATTTGGTATTTATTGGATTTGAGCCTGCCACCCAGCCGGTACAGAGGGCAGAAGTGATGTTAAAGCCACCCGTGTGGGCATTGATATCCAGTACCTCGCCAGCAAAGTGGAGGCCGGGAACGAGTTTGCTTTCCAGAGTTTTAGGATTGATTTCTTTGAGACTGACGCCACCTTTAGTAACAAAGGACTTGGCAAGGGACATTTTTCCAATCACAGGGATTTTGAGTGCTTTGATGGACTGGAGAAGTTGTTCCCGTTCTTTTTCAGTCAGTTGTTTGACTTTTTCAGGATAGCCTTGAACCAAAAATTCTGCCAAGCGTTCTGGAAGTAAAGTTTTTAAAGAATTTTTCAAGGATTTTTCCCGATTTTCTTCTAGAAATGCAGCTAAGTCCTTCTCAGAAAGTTGAGGCAAGACATCCAGTGAGAGGATCTCACCACCCTTGACAAAGCTGGACATGCGTAGGGCAGCAGGGCCAGATAAACCAAAGTGGGTAAAGAGTAAATCATGAGTGATGACATGCTTGCCATAGCTTAGGGTCACATCGTCTAGTGAAATGCCCTGAAGCGCTTTGTGAGGGAAATCAGTCAGAAGCGGACTCTCGGCCGCCTCAAGCTCGGTAATGGTATGTTTAAAATGACGGGCAATATCGTGGCCAAATCCAGTCGATCCAGTGGAAGGATAGGATTTACCACCAGTTGTCACAATCAGTTTATCACAAGTGAAGGTTTGATCTGCGGACTTCAGGACAAACTGGTTATCCACCTTTTTAACCGAAACAATCTCTGTTTGAGTAGCGACTTGACCACCGAGTTCAGTGATTTTCTTCTCCAAAGCTTCAATAATGGTTCGAGACTTGTCGCTAGCAGGAAAGACGCGTCCGTGGTCCTCGACCTTAAGTTTGACTCCATTTTCCGTAAAAAAGTTGATGATATCATGATTATCAAACTGGGAGAAGACACTATATAGAAAACGCCCATTCCCAGGGATGCCAGCTAATAGGTCATCTAAAGTTCCATTGTTGGTCACATTGCAGCGACCGCCGCCTGTACCAGCCAATTTTTTACCCAGTTTCCGATTTTTTTCGATGAGAAGAGTTTTCTGACCATAAAAGCTACTGGAAATCGTAGCCATCATGCCAGCAGGACCTCCACCGATGACAATAGTATTAAAATGTTTCATAGCTCTATTGTACCACAAAAAACAAGAGATGCTTGGCATCTCTTGTTGCTCATAATCTTAGTTAATTTCATATCCCATTAACAAACCGCCATCTTCTGCATAAAAACTGCAGAGACCAGATGTTGGGAGGATTTTGATATTGGCTTGTGGGAATGTTTCTAGCAAGCGTTCTGACAATTGCTGACAGAATTTTTCATTGCTGCGATGAGCCATGACGATACGTCCACCAGCGTAGCCAGCTTTGATGAGTTCTTCATAGGCTGCTTGAAGGGATTTTTTTGGTCCACGAGCTTTTTGGAGCAGTTCTAAGGTTCCAGTTTCACTTGCTTCCCCGACCATACGGATGTTGAGAAGACCAACAACTGTACCGATAAGTTTGCTCAAACGGCCATTTTTAACCAAGTTATCGACCTTAGCAAGGACAAAGAGCAACTTTGTTTTTTCTTGGTATGCTGTGATAGCTTCTACAATCTCCTCATAAGAAAGTCCTTGGTCAATCAAGTCGTTTAATTTTTCTACGAGCAAGTCAACTTCCCCACCCGCAGATAAGCTATCAATAACATGAATCTGAGTGTCAGGGTGTTCTTCGAGGTAGATATTTTTAGCGAGCTGTGCACTATTATGGCTACCTGAAAGAGTACCAGTGATGGTAACGACAAAGATATGCTTGGCACCTTCGAATGCACGCAAGTAATCATCAGGACTAGGACAAGCTGATTTTGAAGCCTCAGAAGTCGCATACATCTTTTCCATCATGTGATCAATGTCGAGATTAGCATCGTCAATAAAGACCTGATCAGCTACTTGAATGGTTAAAGGAACACTAACAAATTCAGTATCAATAGCGGGAGTTACCAATTGACGATAATCACAACCAGAGTCAGCTACAATCTTCCAAGTCATAGAAATTCTCCATCTTTGTCACTTATACATTGACAAAGGTTCTGTCTTTTTTTACAATTATATCATGAAAGCCCTTGAAACAAAAGTACTACCTCTCTGTTGTCACAAGTAGAAAGAAATTGTCATGTCTGAACGCAAAATATCTGAAAAATCTCTTGAAAATCTCAGAAAATCAAATCAAGAATCCAATTTCTTGACCAGAGAAGCAATTGAGACTGCTCTTTTGCAACTTCTGGAAAAAAAAGACTTGGCTAAGATTAGTATTTCAGAGTTGGTCAAGCGGGCGGGTGTCTCACGCGCTGCCTTCTATCGCAATTATGATTCTAAAGAAGCAATTTTAGAAAGTGTTTTTAAACGCAGTGTTCATAATATAATGGAACAGTTGAGCCACTACGATGTCAGAACAGACCTTTATCTAGTCTGGGTTCACCTTTTTCGAGCAGCCAAGAAAGAAGCCAAGGTTATCCAACTCGCTCTGGACTACCACTTGGAAAAGATTTTTGTCCAAGCCATGCAGGAATTTCTGGAAAAATACCACGGAAAATCAAAAGGCGTCAGCAGCTACCTTCATTCGTTTTGGAGTTCTGCCATCGTATCGGTTCTGCTCAAATGGATCAAGGATGGAATGAAGGTCCCAGCTGAAAAGATTGCGGATTTACGCTTGCCATTTTTCAAAAAATAGAGGAAAAGGAGAAGACTCATGACAGAAAAAAGACTGGCTTGGGATGAGTACTTTGCGGCTCAAGCCTTACTGATTGCCAATCGTTCGACCTGCAAACGCGCCAAGGTGGGAGCTGTCCTCGTTAAGGATAATAAGGTAATTTCAACAGGTTACAATGGTTCTGTATCTGGAACTGAGCACTGTATTGACCACGAATGTTTGGTCATTGAAGGTCACTGTGTCCGAACCCTTCACGCCGAGGTCAATGCTATCTTGCAAGGAGCCGAACGAGGGGTTCCCAGAGGATTTACAGCCTATGTGACCCATTTCCCTTGTCTGAACTGCACCAAACAACTGCTTCAGGTTGGTTGCAAGCGCGTGGTTTATATCAACAAGTACCGAATGGATGACTATGCCCAGTACCTTTATCAAGAAAAAGGCACCGAGTTGACGCATTTGCCGCTTGAGACTGTTCAAAGAGCTATCCAAGAAGCCAATGTAATTTAGAAATTATAAAAAATGAATGGTTTAGAGAGATTTTTAAACCATTTTTTGGTATAATGAGAAGAATAAATTGAAAGAAGGAATTCAGAAAATGGGGAAAATTGAAGTCATTAATCATCCACTGGTTCAACACAAATTGTCAATCTTGCGTCGTACAGACACTTCTACAAAAGCTTTTCGTGAGTTAGTAGATGAGATTGCAATGTTGATGGGATATGAAGTACTTCGTGATCTTCCACTTGAAGATGTGGAAATCGAAACACCAATCACAAAAACAGTTCAAAAACAATTGGCTGGTAAAAAATTGGCGATTGTCCCAATTTTACGTGCAGGTATCGGAATGGTCGATGGACTATTGAGCTTGGTTCCAGCAGCAAAAGTTGGGCACATTGGTATGTACCGTGATGAAGAAACCCTTCAACCAGTTGAATACTTGGTGAAATTGCCTGAGGACATTGACCAACGTCAAATCTTTGTCGTGGACCCAATGTTGGCAACAGGTGGTTCAGCTATCTTGGCTGTTGACTCCCTTAAAAAACGTGGGGCATCAAACATCAAGTTTGTCTGCCTAGTATCTGCTCCAGAAGGCGTGAAAGCTCTTCAAGAAGCTCACCCAGACGTAGAAATCTTTACAGCAGCCTTGGATGAACGTTTGAACGAACATGGCTATATTGTCCCAGGTCTCGGAGATGCTGGAGACCGCTTGTTCGGTACCAAATAAGACTCTGATAGAGTTTCGAAGATGAAATTAGAGGATGTCTCTAATTTTGCGAGGAGGTTGAATTTTTGGTTCTGTCGATAGTATAGAGCAAAAATTTGACCTTTTTTGACCAAAATATTATAATAGTCATATCTTCAGTCATGTGACTAACAAAAATAAAATTTAAAAGGAGAAATGAATGATTCCTGTAGTTATTGAACAAACAAGCCGTGGAGAACGTTCATATGATATTTACTCCCGTCTTTTGAAAGATCGCATCATTATGCTGACAGGTCCAGTTGAAGACAATATGGCCAACTCAGTTATTGCCCAGTTGCTCTTCTTGGATGCTCAAGATAACACAAAAGATATTTACCTTTATGTCAACACACCTGGAGGTTCTGTTTCAGCTGGTTTGGCAATCGTTGATACTATGAACTTTATCAAGGCAGATGTCCAAACTATCGTGATGGGAATGGCTGCATCTATGGGGACTGTTATTGCATCAAGTGGAGCAAAAGGCAAACGCTTCATGCTTCCAAATGCAGAGTACATGATTCACCAACCAATGGGTGGAACAGGTGGCGGTACCCAACAAACAGATATGGCAATCGCTGCAGAACACTTGCTTAAAACCCGTAAGACCTTGGAGCAAATCCTCGCTGATAACTCTGGTAAATCAGTTGAGCAAATTCATGCGGACGCTGAACGTGATTACTGGATGAGTGCCCAAGAAACACTTGAGTATGGTTTCATTGATGAAATTATGGCCAACAATTCTTTGAACTAATAAAGCATGAAAGCAAACTCGACGGAGTTTGCTTTTTTTGATATAATAGGATAAGATTTCTTAGAAAGAGGCTTCCTCATGTTTGAAAAGACAAACCGATCAGGATTAATCATTTATCTTTACTATAATAGGGATGCAAAAAAACTACAGGAATATGGAGATGTTTTCTATCATTCCAAAAAGCATCGCTACCTGCAACTTTATGTTCCGACTGAGAATCTAGAAAGCTTGGTTGAGAAATTAGCTAAGGAACGATATATCAAAAAGGTAAGGCCTTGTCATATTCAAGAGTTAGAGACTCCCTTTGTTGGCAATCTCTATCGTAACGAAGAAAACGTTATCATTTAAAAAATTAAATAAATGTGTTGACAATTTTCTGATAATTCGGTATATTCTTAACATACTATTTTTGAAACAACTATAAGGAGATTAAAAATGAAGAAAAAATTTGCCCTATCTTTTGTGGCTCTTGCTAGTGTAGCTCTTCTTGCTGCCTGTGGAGAGGTTAAATCAGGAGCGTCAAATACAACTGGAAATCCAGTTGATGAAAAGACGATCAAAATCGGTTTCAACTTTGAAGAAACTGGTGCTGTGGCTGCATACGGTACTGCTGAACAAAAAGGTGCGCAGCTAGCGGTTGACGAGATCAATGCTGCAGGTGGTATCGATGGAAAACAAATCGAAGTTGTAGACAAAGACAACAAATCTGAAACTGCTGAGGCTGCGTCTGTTACAACAAACCTTGTTACCCAATCAAAAGTAGCAGCTATTGTAGGACCTGCGACATCTGGTGCAACTGCCGCAGCTGTAGCTAACGCTACTAAAGCTGGAGTGCCATTGATTTCACCAAGTGCGACTCAAGATGGTTTGACCAAAGGTCAAGACTACCTATTCATCGGAACTTTCCAGGATAGCTTCCAAGGGAAGATTATTTCTAACTATGTAACAAACAAATTGAATGCTAAGAAGGTTGTTCTTTATACTGATAATGCTAGTGACTATGCTAAAGGTATTGCTAAATCATTCCGTGAAGCTTACAAAGGTGAAATCGTTGCAGATGAAACTTTCGTAGCAGGTGATACAGACTTCCAAGCAGCCCTTACAAAAATCAAAGATAAAGACTTTGATGCAATTGTCCTACCAGGTTACTACACAGAAGCAGGTAAAATCGTAAACCAAGCGCGTGGTATGGGAATTGATAAACCAATCGTTGGTGGTGATGGATTCAATGGTGAAGAGTTTGTGCAACAAGCAACTGCTGAAAAAGCATCAAACATCTACTTTATCTCAGGCTTCTCAACTACTGTAGAAGTTTCAGCTAAAGCAAAAGCTTTCCTTGACGCTTACCGTGCTAAGTACAATGAAGAACCTTCAACATTTGCAGCCTTGGCTTATGATTCAGTTCACCTTGTAGCAAACGCAGCAAAAGGTGCTAAAAACTCAGGTGAGATCAAGGACAACCTTGCTAAAACCAAAGACTTTGATGGTGTGACTGGTCAAACGAGCTTTGATGCAGATCACAACACAGTGAAAACGGCTTACATGATGACCATGAACAATGGTAAAGTGGAAGCAGCAGAAGTTGTAAAACCATAACATAAGAATAGTAGTTGAAATAGGGAATGAGCCTTTGACTCACTCCCTGTTTCGATGTTTATGAACTTGTGAAAATTGAGAAATTTTCTAAAAAATAACAATAGAAAAGAGTGAATGCTATGCTCCAACAACTTGTGAATGGTTTAATTCTGGGTAGTGTTTATGCACTTTTGGCCCTGGGTTACACCATGGTTTATGGAATTATCAAACTCATCAACTTCGCCCACGGTGATATTTATATGATGGGAGCCTTTATTGGTTACTTTTTGATTAATTCTTTCCAAATGAATTTCTTTTTAGCTTTGATTATTTCAATGGTAGGAACCGCACTACTCGGTGTTGTGATTGAATTTCTTGCCTACCGTCCTTTGCGACATTCTACACGTATTGCTGTATTGATTACTGCCATCGGAGTGTCTTTCCTACTTGAGTATGGGATGGTTTATCTAGTAGGTGCCAATACTCGCGCCTTTCCTCAAGCCATTCAAACAGTTCGCTATGATTTAGGACCAATCAGCTTGACAAACGTCCAGTTAATGATTTTAGCAGTTTCCTTACTCCTGATGATTTTATTGCAAGTGATTGTTCAAAAAACAAAAATGGGGAAAGCGATGCGTGCTGTATCAGTTGATAGTGACGCAGCTCAATTGATGGGAATCAACGTAAACCGTACTATCAGCTTTACCTTTGCCTTGGGTTCAGCCCTTGCTGGAGCGGCAGGTGTCCTCATTGCCCTTTATTACAACTCTCTTGAACCTTTGATGGGTGTGACTCCAGGCCTTAAATCTTTCGTTGCGGCCGTACTCGGTGGTATCGGGATTATTCCTGGTGCAGCTCTAGGGGGATTTGTTATTGGTTTGTTGGAGACTTTTGCCACAGCCTTCGGCATGTCTGATTTCCGTGATGCCATCGTATATGGAATCTTGCTTCTGATTCTAATTGTTCGTCCTGCAGGTATCCTTGGCAAGAATGTGAAAGAGAAGGTGTAAACAATGAAGACAAATCTTAAAGTAAATATTCTCTGGTTATTCCTTTTGTTAGCAGGTTATGGGCTGATCAGTGTACTGATTTCTGCTGGTGTTCTCAATCTATTCCATGTCCAAATTTTAGAACAAATTGGGATTAATATCATCCTTGCAGTAGGTTTGAACTTAATTGTTGGTTTTTCAGGACAATTCTCACTCGGTCACGCTGGTTTTATGGCGATTGGGGCTTATGCAGCAGCGATTATTGGCTCAAAATCACCAACCTATGGTGCTTTCTTTGGAGCAATGGTCTTGGGTGCCTTGATTTCTGGTGCAGTAGCTTTGCTCGTTGGAATTCCAACTCTACGCTTGAAGGGGGACTATCTGGCCGTCGCGACACTAGGTGTTTCAGAAATCATTCGTATCTTTATCATTAATGGTGGAAGTTTGACCAACGGTGCTGCTGGTATCTTGGGTATCCCTAACTTCACAACTTGGCAAATGGTTTACCTTTTTGTGGTGATTACAACTATTGCAACCCTCAACTTCTTACGTAGTCCGATTGGACGTTCTACTCTATCTGTTCGTGAAGATGAGATTGCTGCGGAGTCCGTTGGGGTAAATACCACAAAGATCAAAATAATCGCTTTTGTCTTTGGTGCCATTACAGCAAGTATTGCTGGTTCTCTTCAGGCTGCTTTTATCGGATCTGTTGTACCAAAAGATTACACCTTTATTAATTCTATCAATGTGTTGATTATCGTAGTATTTGGTGGACTTGGGTCTATTACTGGTACAATTGTTTCTGCGATTGTTTTGGGAATTTTAAATATGCTCCTTCAAGATGTGGCTAGCGTACGTATGATCATTTACGCTTTGGCTCTTGTATTGGTTATGATCTTCAGACCAGGTGGACTCCTTGGAACATGGGAATTGAGCCTATCACGTTTCTTTAAAAAATCTAAGAAGGAGGGACAAAACTAATGGCATTACTTGAAGTTAAACAGTTAACTAAACATTTTGGCGGTCTAACAGCTGTTGGAGATGTCACTCTTGAATTGAACGAGGGAGAATTGGTTGGTTTGATTGGACCCAACGGAGCTGGAAAAACAACCCTTTTCAATCTCTTGACGGGTGTTTATGAACCAAGCGAAGGTACTGTCACATTAGATGGTCATCTCCTAAATGGGAAAACTCCCTACAAGATTGCTTCACTTGGACTCAGTCGTACTTTCCAAAATATTCGTTTGTTCAAAGATCTGACAGTTTTGGAAAATGTTTTGATTGCATTTGGTAACCATCATAAACAACATGTCCTTGCGAGTTTTCTGCGCCTGCCCGCTTTCTATAAGAATGAGGAAGAATTAAAAAGCAAAGCGTTGGACTTGCTTAAGATTTTTGATTTGGATGGCGATGCAGATACACTTGCTAAAAATCTGGCCTATGGTCAACAACGCCGATTAGAAATCGTTCGTGCTCTGGCAACCGAACCTAAGATCCTCTTTTTGGATGAGCCTGCGGCTGGGATGAATCCACAAGAAACAGTTGAATTGACAGAATTGATACGCCGTATCAAAGATGAATTTAAAATTACCATCATGCTCATCGAACACGACATGAATTTGGTTATGGAAGTCACTGAGCGTATCTATGTGCTTGAGTATGGTCGCTTGATTGCTCATGGAACTCCAGACGAAATCAAGAACAATCAACGTGTAATCGATGCTTATCTAGGAGGTGAAGCCTAATGTCTATGTTAAAAGTTGAAAACCTCTCTGTGCATTACGGCATGATCCAAGCAGTTCGTGATGTTAGTTTCGAGGTCAATGAAGGTGAAGTTGTTTCCTTGATAGGTGCCAATGGTGCTGGTAAAACAACCATTCTTCGTACTCTTTCAGGTTTGGTTCGTCCAAGTGCTGGTAAAATTCAGTTTTTAGGAAAAGAAATTCAAAAGATGCCAGCTCAAAAAATCGTGGCAGGTGGCCTTTCCCAAGTTCCTGAAGGACGCCATGTTTTTCCAGGTTTGACTGTTATGGAAAACTTAGAAATGGGAGCCTTTTTAAAGAAAAACCGTGAAGAAAATCAAGCCAACTTGAAGAAAGTCTTCTCTCGTTTCCCACGTTTAGAAGAACGCAAAAACCAAGATGCAGCTACCCTTTCAGGTGGTGAACAGCAAATGCTTGCTATGGGACGTGCTCTCATGTCCACGCCCAAACTTCTCCTTTTAGATGAACCATCAATGGGACTGGCTCCTATCTTTATCCAAGAAATTTTTGATATCATCCAAGACATTCAGAAGCAAGGAACAACGGTTCTCCTAATTGAGCAGAACGCTAACAAGGCCCTTGCTATCTCTGACCGAGGTTATGTACTTGAAACAGGTAAAATTGTCCTATCTGGAACTGGTAAGGAACTAGCTGCGTCAGATGAAGTCAGAAAAGCATACCTAGGTGGCTAAACTAGTCTGGGAGACTAGTTTAGGTTGCAGATGGAGATTACGAAGTAATCATCATTATAGCCCAGGGGCCCTTTTTAGTCGGCAGATAAAGATTGCGTAAGCAATCATCAAAATTCAGTGGATTGTTTTGTAGATGAATTTGAAGAGCTCCAAATTTGGGGCTTTTTCTTTGTTTTACCGCTATTTTGATGGAATTGATTTGAGTATCCGTTTTCTTGATATGGAATTTAACTTGACAAAAGCATTTGTTCATTATATAATTAAGTAAATAACAATATTGAACAAAAGAGGCTGAAGATATGCTATCAGAAAAACAATTTAAACTTTTACGTTTTTTGTTGACTCATAAAGACGAAAACTTTACGCAGAGACAATTGGCTGAGAAGCTAGACATCTCTTTGGGGGCTGTGAATAACCTTCTCAAGGAATGTAAAGAAGAGAAGTGGATCAGTGAGGAAAATCACTTAACTGACCTAGGTGAGGAGGCTTTGGCTCCGTATCAGGTGAAGAATGCCATTATCATGGCTGCAGGTATGAGTAGCCGCTTTGCACCTTTGTCTTATGAGCTACCTAAAGGATTGCTTCAAGTTAAAGGTGAGCGTTTGATTGAGAGAGAAATCAAGCAATTGCAAGAAGCTGGGATAGAGGACATTACAGTTATTGTAGGCTATCTGCAAGAAAAAATGTTCTATCTAGCAGAAAAATTTGGTGTTAAAATCGTTGTGAATAATGATTACTACAAGTACAACAACTGTTCTTCTCTCATGCTAGTCAGAGACCAACTTTCTAACACTTATATTTGCTCTTCGGATAATTATTTTGTAGAAAATCCGTTTGAACGCTACATTTACAGGGGTTACTATTCTACAATATTTGCAGAAGGGGACACAGACGAATACTGCTCTAAGGAAGACTCCAATCACACGATTATCGATATTCAAATCGGTGGGACGAATACTTGGGCTATGGTAGGGCATGTTTATTTTGATCGTGCATTTAGTGAAAAGTTCGTAGATATTTTAGAAACTGAATTTAAGCACGAACCATATCGCGAACAACTCTGGGAAGATTATTATAGCCGTCACGTCAAGGAACTTCCTTTGGAAGCTCGACATTATTCAGCAGACATTGTTAAGGAGTTTGATTCACTAGATGAGTTGCGTCAGTTTGATGAGCACTATTTGGTGAATACTAATTCGGAAATCATTGATAACATCT
Source organism: Streptococcus oralis (assembly GCF_026782285.1). Classification (GTDB taxonomy): domain Bacteria; phylum Bacillota; class Bacilli; order Lactobacillales; family Streptococcaceae; genus Streptococcus; species Streptococcus oralis_CG. The sequence goes on along the minus strand of NZ_JAKUWG010000012.1, from coordinate 7,760 downwards.
GTAAGACATTAGGATGTATAGCTTCAGATATTGTCAATATTAAACCCCTGAAAGATGGTCTAACCAACACTTCGTTTTCATTTGACTGCCTAGGGAAGAAATATGTTTACCGTCATCCAGGTAGAGGAACGGAGAATTATATCGATCGTGCTAGTGAAGCGGCTTCCATGGAAATTGCTGCAAAATTAAAGATTGACCGTACCTTTGTTGCCATGAACAAGGATGAGGGCTGGAAAATTTCAGAATTTATCCCTAATGCTAAGCAACTAGATTATGATAATTGGGATGATGTAGCAAAAGCAATGGAGCTCTTGAGACGTTTGCACCAATCTGGAGAAAAAACGGGACATTCCTTTGACCAATTTGAGGGAATTGATGATTTTAGACAAAAATTAAAGGCTAGCAATCGTTTTGAATTTGATGGGCTTGAAGAGTTGGATCAGAATGTCTCAGTTCTCGAGAAGCTTTTACAAGAAGATCAAGCGAAAAAGGTTCTCTGCCACGGAGATTCTTATAGCCCGAATTTCTTGTTGAATGAAGCTGGCGAAATGAGCTTGATTGATTGGGAATATTCTGGTATGGGAGATCCAGCAGGAGATTTAGGAACCTTTATCGGGTGTTCAAATTATACAGTGGAAGAAGCTGAAAAGGTACTTGAAATCTATCTACAAGAAGTTCCAGACAAGAAAACCAAACGTCACTATTTTGCCTATGTATCAGTGACTTCATATTATTGGTTTTTGTGGGCCTTGTTCCAAGAAAGCGTTGGAAAACCAGTAGGTGAATTTCTCTACATCTGGTATCGTTATACCAAACAGTATGGAAAACTTGCATTAGATTTATATTTGGAGGAGAATTGAGATGAAGCCGACATCTGAAATTGAAGAATTAATAGCAAATGAAACGAAAAGAAGGCTAGAAGAAATGGAATCACCAAACTATGTGTTTGCCCAGCCATTTCTAAAAAGTGATTTTATTATAGTCATTGGCTTGGTTCTAATTAACCTTATTCTGATTATCCTAGCCATGACAGGAGGTATTCAATAAAATGTCTAAGATGAATGACTTTATTCAACAGGAGACGATAACGGGTATTGTTCCCATGACCAACAAGGATCGTCAGTATTCTTTCTGGGATCTCTTTCTGTCGACAAGTGGTTTTGCTATCGCAACTTGGTGTTATACCCAAGGAGCCTATGTGGCTCAATATTTGACCTTTAATCAAATGTTGATTAATATTTTTAGCTTTAACATTATTTGGGTCTTTATTGAATGTCTCCCAATCTTGTTTGCGGTTAAATATGGAATTGATTTATGGATTTGGTTGAGAGCTGTCCTCGGAAAAAAAGGCGTAGCCTTGCTATCAACTATTATTAGCTTAGCTAACTTTGGCTGGTATGCCGTTGCGGCCAATCTTTTTGCTAGCTCCATGATTCATTTGGCAAATAATTTCGGTCTTGGTTTGGACAAGGGAGTATGGGCACCTATTCTTGGTACACTCTGTGTTCTTCTTGGAACTCTTATTGCTCTAGGGGGGCCAGAAGTGATTAAATGGACCAATCGATTCTTGGTAATCGCCCTGTTGATTGTCGGTCTCATTATCGTTGGAATCTGCTTTGTCGCCGTTCCTATAACTGATATTATGAATATTCAACCGGCTACCCAAGGAGATTTAACTCCATTAGAACGCTTCATGCTTTCTGGAGAAGGAAATGTTGCCTTTGCCTTTTCTTGGTCTACACAGGCATTGGTTTTACCACGTTTAGCAAAATCAGAACGTAGTGGTTATTGGGCTACAGCCATATCATACGGAGTTGTGGCTCCATTCTTCGTTGCGACAGGTGGAGTCATGGCTTTGGCTATGTTTGTCAAAACAGGTGTTTATGAAAGTGATCCAACAACCATGCTTTCAACTCTAAGCACACCTGCCTTTGCTCTCTTAAGTCTACTACTAGTAGCCTTTGCCAATATTGGAACCCAAGGGACAGGATCATACGTGAACTGTATGATTGTCAAAAGCGGGATGCCAAAAGTAAGCTATAAACTAATGGTTTGGATTGCTATGGTTTATGTGAGTCTACTCACCATCTGGGGAGGGGTAGAAGAGTACTTCGGTTCCTTCATTTCACTAGCCGCTTATATTCAGGGACCAATTATCGGAATGATTGTTGTCGACTACTTTATCTTAAGAAAACGAAAACTTGATTTGCGCTCAGCCTATTTCCTTGAAGGACATGACGCCTATGAGTTTACAAATGGCTTTAATCTGGTAGGATTGTCTTGCGTGTTTATTTCCTTATTGGTAGCGGTACTATTTGTTTATAACCCTGTAACAGCACAGATTCAAAGCCCAATCTTTTTAATCACAACGGGTAGTGGCTTTACTGCTATTTTTGGAGGTTTATTGTACTGGTTAGCTAGCTTAACTCCGTTAAAACGCTATATGATCAAGGATCGGGACTCTGTTACGATTTAAGGATAAATAAAAGTCTTAATCTATATCTATTTGCTTCCTCTTTTTTGAAAGTTAATTTTACATAAGTAATTGATATGATTCTAGTCAATCATATTCTGATTATCCTAGCCATGACAGGAGGTATTCAATAAAATGTCCAAGATGAATGACTTCATTCAACAGGAGACGATAACGGGAATCGTTCCCATGACCAACAAGGATCGTCAGTATTCTTTCTGGGATCTCTTCTTATCGACAAGTGGTTTTGCCATCGCAACTTGGTGTTATACCCAAGGAGCTTATGTGGCTCAATATTTGACCTTTAATCAAATGTTGATTAATATTTTTAGTTTCAACATTATCTGGGTTTTTATCGAATGTCTTCCAATCTTGTTTGCGGTTAAATATGGAATTGATTTATGGATTTGGTTGAGAGCCGTTCTAGGTAAAAAAGGGGTGGCCGTTCTATCAACTGTGATTAGTCTGGCAAATTTTGGTTGGTACGCCGTTACTGCCAATCTTTTTGCCAGCTCCATGATTCATTTGGCAAATAATTTTGGACTTGGTTTGGACAAGGGAGTATGGGCACCGATTCTTGGTACACTCTGTGTTCTCCTTGGAACGCTGATTGCTCTTGGGGGCCCAGAGGTGATTAAAGGCACTAATCGCTTCCTGGTGGTTGCCTTGTTATTTGTTGGGCTAATCATCGTTGGAATCTGTTTTGTTGCGGTTCCGATTAGGGATATTATGAATGTCCAACCTGCTATCCAAGAAAATTTGACACCGATTGAACGTTTTATGATGTCAGGGGAAGGAAATGTGGCCGTAGCCTTTTCTTGGTCTACACAAGCATTTGTCTTACCACGTTTGGCAAAATCAGAACGCAGTGGCTATTGGGCTACAGCCTTGTCATACGGGGTTGTTGCGCCATTCTTTGCTGCGACAGGTGGGGTGATGGCTCTAGCCATGTTTGTCAAAACAGGTGTCTATGAAAGTGACCCAACGACCATGCTTTCCACTCTAAGCACTCCTGCCTTTGCGCTTTTAAGTTTACTATTAGTAGCCTTTGCCAATATTGGAACCCAAGGTACAGGATCGTATGTGAACTGTATGATTGTAAAAAGCGGGATGCCCAAAGTAAGCTATAAACTAATGGTTTGGATTGCCATGGTTTATGTGAGCCTACTTACCATCTGGGGAGGAGTGGATGAATACTTCGGTTCCTTCATCTCGCTGGCGGCCTATATTCAAGGACCCATTATCGGAATGATCGTTGTTGACTATTTTATCTTAAGAAAACGAAAACTCGATTTGCGTTCAGCCTATTTCCTTGAAGGACATGACGCCTATGAGTTTACAAATGGCTTTAATCTGGTAGGATTATCTTGTGTAATCATTTCCTTGTTAGTTGCAGTACTATTTGTTTACAACCCTATAACAAAGCATATCCAGAGTCCTATGTTCCTACTCACAACTGGTAGTGGCTTTACTGCGATCTTTGGTGGTCTATTGTACTGGCTAGCTAGCTTAACTTCTTTAAAACGCTATATGATTAAGGATAGAGATTCCGTTACGATTTAAGTTTAAGAGAGCAGGCTGTTTCTCTCTTTTTTTGTGATTGAATGTTACAAAATCTTGAAAAAGAGATGAAAGCGTTTGATAGTTTTTGTAAGAAAGTGTATAATTATAGTAGCAATAAAGAAGGAGAAGTCTCATGGCAGTTAAAGATTTTATGACCCGCAAGGTAGTTTATATCAGTCCAGATACGACTGTAGCACATGCAGCAGATTTGATGCGCGAGCAAGGTTTGCACCGTTTACCTGTTATCGAAAATGACCAATTGGTTGGTCTTGTAACAGAAGGAACTATTGCTGAAGCCAGTCCGTCTAAAGCAACCAGCCTCTCTATCTATGAGATGAATTATCTTCTCAATAAGACCAAAGTCAAAGATGTGATGATTCGGGATGTCATCACAGTATCAGGTTATGCTAGTCTAGAAGATGCGACCTATCTCATGTTGAAGAATAAGATCGGTATTCTTCCAGTTGTGGACAACCAACAGGTTTACGGTGTGATTACAGATCGTGATGTTTTTCAAGCCTTTCTAGAAATTGCTGGCTACGGCGAGGAAGGAATTCGTGTTCGGTTTATTACGGAAAATGAAGTCGGGGTTTTGGGCAAGATTGTGACCTTGATTGTAGAAGAAAATCTGAATATTTCACACACAGTCAATATTCCGCGCAAGGATGGTAAGGTCGTGATTGAGGTTCAAATTGATGGGACGATTGATTTAAACTTCCTGAAGGAGAAATTTGAAGCCCAAGGTATCCAAGTAGAGGAGATTGCTAGAACCTCTGCTAAAAAGTTATAAAATGGAGGGTGAGAAAGCCCTCTTTTTTGCTTATAATTTGAAATAACAAGCAAAATATGGAAAGAAATGAGAGAATGTGGTATAATGAAACGATGTGAATAAAGGAGTATTTATGGACATTTCAGAAATTCGTCAAAAAATTGATGCAAATCGTGAAAAATTAGCTTCTTTCAGGGGGTCTCTTTGACCTCGAAGGACTAGAGGAAGAGATTGCCATCTTGGAAAACAAGATGACGGAACCTGATTTTTGGAACGATAATATCGCGGCCCAAAAAACGTCGCAAGAATTAAATGAATTAAAAAATACCTACAACACCTTCCGTAAAATGGAAGAGTTGCAGGATGAAGTTGAAATTTTATTGGATTTTTTAGCAGAAGACGAGTCAGTCCATGATGAACTGGTTGAACAGTTGACAGAACTGGATAAGATGATGACCAGCTACGAGATGACGCTTCTCTTGTCAGAACCTTATGACCATAATAATGCCATCTTGGAAATCCATCCAGGTTCTGGAGGTACAGAGGCTCAGGACTGGGGTGATATGTTGCTCCGTATGTACACTCGTTATGGAAATGCAAAAGGCTTTAAAGTAGAAGTCTTGGATTACCAAGCTGGTGATGAAGCGGGCATCAAGTCTGTGACCTTGTCCTTTGAAGGTCCAAATGCCTACGGTCTTCTCAAGTCGGAAATGGGTGTTCACCGTCTGGTCCGTATTTCTCCATTTGACTCTGCCAAACGTCGTCATACTTCATTTACATCCGTGGAAGTCATGCCCGAGTTGGATGATACCATCGAAGTGGAAATCCGTGAGGATGATATTAAGATGGATACCTTCCGTTCAGGTGGTGCTGGTGGACAAAACGTCAATAAAGTTTCAACAGGTGTGCGTTTGACACACATTCCTACGGGGACAGTCGTTCAATCGACAGTCGATCGTACCCAGTATGGAAATAGAGATCGTGCTATGAAGATGTTGCAAGCCAAGCTCTATCAGATGGAGCAAGAAAAGAAAGCTGCGGAAGTCGATTCCCTAAAAGGTGAGAAAAAAGAAATCACTTGGGGAAGTCAGATTCGTTCTTATGTCTTCACACCTTATACCATGGTAAAAGATCACCGTACGAGCTTTGAAGTTGCTCAGGTAGATAAGGTCATGGATGGAGACCTTGATGGTTTCATCGACGCTTATCTCAAGTGGCGAATCAGCTAAGAAATAGAAAGGAACTCACATGTCAATCATTGAAATGCGAGATGTTGTCAAAAAATACGATAACGGAACGACTGCTCTTCGTGGAGTCTCTCTTAGTATTGAACCAGGAGAATTTGCCTATATCGTTGGGCCTTCTGGAGCAGGGAAGTCAACCTTTATTCGAGCTTTATATCGAGAAGTAAAGATTGAAAAAGGGAGCCTAACAGTTGCAGGCTTTAATCTAGTTAAAATCAAGAAGAAAGATATCCCTCTGCTCCGTCGCAGTGTTGGGGTAGTCTTTCAAGATTACAAACTCTTGCCCAAGAAAACCGTTTATGAAAATATTGCTTACGCAATGGAAGTTATCGGAGAGAACCGTCGCAACATTAAAAAACGTGTTATGGAAGTCTTGGACTTGGTCGGTTTGAAACACAAGGTTCGCTCTTTCCCTAACGAACTCTCAGGTGGAGAGCAGCAACGGATTGCGATTGCCCGTGCGATTGTGAACAATCCTAAGGTCTTGATTGCCGATGAGCCGACAGGAAACTTGGACCCAGATAATTCTTGGGAAATTATGAATCTGTTGGAACGCATCAATCTCCAAGGTACGACTGTCTTGATGGCGACCCACAACAGTCAAATTGTAAATACCTTGCGCCACCGTGTCATTGCCATTGAAAATGGCCGTGTCGTTCGTGACGAAGCTAAAGGAGAATATGGATACGATGATTAGTAGATTTTTTCGCCATTTATTTGAATCACTCAAAAGTTTAAAACGAAATGGCTGGATGACAGTGGCAGCAGTGAGTTCGGTTATGATTACCTTGACACTCGTTGCCCTGTTTGCATCTGTAATTTTTAATACAGCGAAACTGGCTACCGATATTGAAAACAACGTTCGTGTCATGGTTTACATTCGTAAGGATGTAGCAGATAATAGTGAAACGATTGAAAAAGAAGGTCAGACAGTTACCAATAATGACTATCACAAGGTTTATGATGCCTTAAAAGCCATGCAAGGTGTTAAGAATGTCACTTTTTCAAGCAAGGAAGAGCAGTATCAAAAATTGACTGAAACGATGGGGGATGACTGGAAGGTCTTTGAAGGGGATGCCAATCCTCTCTATGATGCCTATATCGTTGATACCAATTCTCCGAGTGATGTTCCTAAAGTAGCAGAAGAGGCCAAGAAAATTGAAGGGGTATCTGAGGTTCAAGACGGTGGTGCCAACACTCAACGACTTTTCGAACTGGCTTCCTTTATCCGTGTTTGGGGATTGGTTATTGCGGGGCTCTTGATTTTTATTGCAGTCTTCCTCATTTCCAATACCATTCGTATTACCATTATTTCTCGGAGCCGTGAAATTCAAATCATGCGTCTAGTAGGAGCTAAAAATGGCTACATTAGAGGACCATTCTTACTTGAAGGTGCCTTTATCGGTTTATTTGGTGCAGCGATTCCTTCAGTCCTTGTATTCTTTGTTTATAATATGGTTTATCAATCTGTCAATAAATCCTTGGTGGGGCAAAACTTGTCAATGATTACACCAGATGTGTTTATCCCTTTGATGACAGTCCTATTGTTTGTGATTGGTATTTTCATTGGGGCAATTGGATCAGGCATTTCAATGCGTCGATTCTTGAAGATCTAGTTGGATATAAATGCAAATTGCAGAACAAATCAGAAATAATACAATTTTAAAAGAGAAGTTTTCTGGCTCTTTGTCAACCGTAGTGGGTTGAAGTC
>NZ_JAKUWG010000011.1:0-39358 GCF_026782285.1 Streptococcus oralis | reverse complement strand
TTCTCATAGTATTTCTCTGTAAAGGCCTGCTCCAGCATAGCTTTCACTTGTTCTAAATTAGGAGAACAAGAAAGATTATAGGCGATAATTTCGCTATTAAAGCCATCTAAAACTGGTGATAAGTAAAGCTTTTGAGTACTTGCTGGAATGGCAAACTCAGTCACATCCGTATAGCACTTTTCCATTGTTTTGGCTGCTTCAAATTGGCGCTGAATAAGATTCTCTGCTTTATTGCCAATCTCTCCTTGGTAGGAAGAATACTTCCGTTTCCGACGAATTCGAGCCGCTAAACCAAGTACTTTCATCAGACGTTGGACCTTTTTATGATTGACCGAATAACCACGATTTCTTAGTTCTAAGTGAATCCGACGATAACCATAATTTCCTTTATGCTCATGATAAATTGACTGAATTTCAATTTTAATATCTTGATTCTTATCTGGTTTATCTAGCTGTTTTAAGTGGTAATAATAGGTTGAACGGGCAAGCTTAATAATCTTTAGGAGAATGTCTAAAGAAAACTCTGTTACCAATCCTCGGACAATTTCCGTTTTTCTTCTGTCTCTTTTTCCTCCTTCAATCGGAGTTCTCTCAACTTTTTTAGAATGGCATTCTCCGCTCTCAGGTACTCATTTTCTGCTTGAAGACGTTCTAATTCTGTCAGTTCTTCAGGTTTCTTCTTTGGCTTACGTCCCATTTTAGGCGGTCTCCCTTTTGTTTTCTCAACAATAGTATACGCGTTTTTCTTGTATTTCGCTAGCCAGTTAAGAAGTATCGTACGACTTGGGAGACCGTATTCAAGAGAAACTCTATCTTTAGTCCAGCCTTCATGTAAGACTTTATTAATCATTTCTTGTTTTAATTCAGGAGAATAGTAACGATCAATCAATTTAATCATGTATCTAAGATTAGAATTGTTTATCCCAAATTTATTTGAAAGCTTCTCTAAGCTATATCCTTGTTTTCTAAGTTCATAGATCTGAACTTTATCTTCATAACTCAATTTCATAATAAAAACACCCCAAAAGTTAGATTTTTTCTGTCTAACTTTTGGGGTGCAGTTCACTGGAGCTGGTATTTATTTTTCGATAATTTTGTGGGCAATCAACTGACGGTAACAAATCTGTCTATTATTTTTCGCGTCATTGATAATCTGCAAAATTGTTTCAAATGATGTTCGTCCAAGTTCAAGACTATTGATATCAACATAGGCTACTAGGTCGAGTCGAGGATTGACAGAGTCGAAACTCAAGACAGGAACAGTTAACTGATGCTTACTGATGTAATCACAAACCCCTTCAGCCAAAAGGCTGTCGGTTGTGATGATGGCATCAATCTGCGGATCATGCTTAAACAGGAGTTTGCTGAATTGATACCCCTTTTCTTCTAGAAATTCATTTGCAAAGTAGGTCAGGTTAGTATCAATCGAAAGTTGGTGTTGTTTGAGTGCCAATTCGTAACCTTTTAGACGGTCTTGTGTAACGAAAAGTTTCTTGGTTCCTCCAATAAAGGCAATTCTGCTGCAGCCCTTTTTGATGAAATACTCAGTTGCATCAAAACCGGCTTGGACATTATCATTGTCGACAAGTGGGATAAAGGGTGAGAGGGATTTTCCAAGGATGAGGAAAGGAAACTGTTCTTCCGCTACGAGCTTCACTAGTGGATCCTCTTCTTGAGCGTAGAGGAAGATTAGACCATCGACACGTTTCCCATAGACCATTTGAGAAATGGCATTGAGACGTTCCTTCTCATCTTTACCAGTTGCGATCTGAATAGCATAGTGGTTTTCAGATGCGACTTGGGCGATCCCTCGTAGGACAGATGGGAAGAAAGGATTTTGGTAGAAGGCATCTGAGTCGTCAGGCAATACCAAACCGATAACTTGAGTATAGCTGCTAACTAGACTACGAGCATTGAGATTGGGATGGTAGTTGAGTTCCTTCATTGCCTTGCGAACTCGTTTTTTGGTTTCATCACTAATCGTTGATTTGTTTTGAATAACGCGGGTTACGGTTGAAGGTGAGACACCTGCAGCCTTGGCCACATCTTTAATCGTAACGGGCATAAAAATCTCCTATTTATGATAATCTGGATCACGGAAATGTGTCTTGTAAAAAATAGTGACCAGATACAGAACAAAAAGAATGTTTTGTACAGTGATAAGGGTTGTCATATTTTGGCCAAAAAGTCCCAAAATAAGTGTAATCAGAGTTGGTAATCCTAAACAGTTCAAGATAAAATGGTAGCACTCTTTAAAGCTCCTAAATGAAAAGAGGCGTGATTTTTTGGTGATATAAAGGAGAAGACTAGCTCCAAGAGAGACAATGAAGAAATTCAATCCAAAGAGGAAGCTAGCACCAAGGACGAGAAAGAGACTGATATAGACACGGTTCTGTTGGTACCAGTCTTTAGAAATAGCCTGGGTTAAAGCTTCCTTACTTTGGAAACTCTCCGTTTGAATGGCGTGGTAGCGAATACGAGTCAGCTCTTTACTTTCCTTACTGATGACGAGTTCTTCCGTATCAAAATGAAGTTGCAAATCCTTTGGCAATTCCTTGCTTGGGCTTGGTCCAATCAGAAGGGAAGCTTGCTGATTTTTAGTCCCAGAATAGCTCAGTTTTCCATCTACTATCTGCGTATTCTCTGACAAGTCCATGATAGCTTCATCTGTCAGGGGTGTGTAGACATTATCTATAAACGTATCCAATGGATACGTTTCCTGTGAGCTGTTTTGAATGGCAATTGGAACCATAGACAAGCTGATGAGGAAAATGCTAGTAAAGAGGAGTTGAAACCAGTTGAGTCCGAAACGTTTTGACAGGGGCTTACGAAATCCCCAGATACTAGTAAAATACGAGAATGGATATGGAAGCATAGGCATCTTTCTAAAAGTGTTTTCTATATGAGTAATATTATATAGAGAAATGTACTTTATTTCAAGTCTAGTAGATAAAGTGCTTATTGAAAAGCGGCTCTTATTACTATTTGTCGTCTTGAGTCTAATCTTTCAACTTTAGAAACAAGATCCAAAATGAAAAAGGGTGGCGGGGATAGATTATCCCTTGTCGCCACCACTTGTAAGTCCTGAAACAAAGTTCTTTTGTAGGAAGAAGAAGAGAATACAGATTGGAAGCGCGATGAGGATAGCACCTGCTGAGAAGTAGGCGATCTTCATGTTTTTCACATTGCTAACGAAGGTTTGGAGACCGACGGCAACAGTAAAGTATTCTTTCTCACGAAGCAAGAAACTAGAGAGGATGTAGTCTCCGAAAGGCCCCATGAAGGCCCAGAGAGCTTGTACAGCTACCATTGGGCGAACAAGTGGGAGAACAATTTGCCAGAAGCGACGGAAGTGTCCTGCACCATCTAGTTTCGCAGATTCGTCAAGAGACATTGGCACGGTATCAAAGTAACCTTTCATGAGCCAAGCATTCATCGGAATACCTCCACCGACGTAGAGGAAGATGAGGAACCAGCTGTGGTTAAGGGCGTTCAACATAAGTGCCATAACGAAGAAGGCAGTCAAGGCGGCCATAGTTGGCACCATTTGGATGATCAAGAAGAAGACCAAACTTTGTTTACGAGCCAAGAAGTTGTAACGGCTGTAAGCATAACCAGCAAGTACGATGATACTTGTTTGAACAACCATGGTAATCAAGGCGATAATCAAGGTATTGAGATACCAAGTACCGTATAAGGTTTCAGTAAAGAGTCCTTTAAAGTTATCAAAATTGAAGTCGATGTTAGTATCTAGTTTAAAGGCTGCGACGTTACCTGCTTTAAAGGCTGACATGATGGTAATCAAAAGTGGATAGATAATGACAATTGATAGGCCAATCAAGTAGAGGTAAGTGAGGGTTTGAGTCAGTCTACGTTTGAGTTTGATTGAGTTATTCATCTTAGACGTCCTCCATATCAAATGCGTGTAGTTTCTTGAATGCGATCATAGAGATTGAGATGACAATGATAGAGATGATCAAGGTAACAGCTGCCGCCATTGAGTATTGAGGAGATGTACCTGTTGTCAAACGGTAAATCCATGAGATCAAGATATCAGTTGAACCAGCTCCACCACCAACGCTACCAGGACCTCCACCGTTGAAGAGGTACATGATAGAGAAGTTGTTAAAGTTGAAGGTGTATTGGCTGATCAATGTTGGTGCCGCAACAGCCAAAATCATAGGGAAAGTGATGTTGCGGAATTTTTGCCAAGCATTGGCACCATCGATGTAAGCCGCTTCATAGAGGTCGTTAGGGATAGACTGCAAGATACCCAAGGTCAAAACGTAGATATATGGGAATCCCAGCCAACCCTGCATCATAATCAAGGCAATCTTCGTCCAAGTTGGATTTGTTTTCCAAGGGATAAGAGCTCCATCTAGGAAAGGAAGGACCTTAGACAAAAGAGGCAAGACTTGAGTGTTGATGGCACCAACACTATCGTTAAACATATTTGAGAATGTCAGGATAGTGATGAAGGCTGGAACAGCCCAAGGAAGAAGGAAAATAACACCAAAGATACGTTTTCCTTTGATAAATGGTTGGTTAGCAATGATAGCGGTGAAGATACCAATCACAATCTGCAAAGTAGAAGCAGACAAGGCCCAGATGATGGTCCAAGAAAGAACGGAACCAAAGGCTGAACGGAAGGTACTTAAGCTCCAGATGTTTGTGAAGTTAGTCAAACCAACCCAGTCCAACAATTTGTTTGGTGGCAAGTGTTGGAAGTCATAGTTGGTAAAAGCAATCATCAAGGTTACGATAACTGGGAAGATAATTGCAAATGTCATCGCTACATACGATGGGATAATCAAAAGGTATGGGAATCCATTCTCATAAATACCTTTAATCATATCCTTGAAGGTACGAGCTACAGGAATACCGTCGTTGATACGTTTAGCAGTCGTATGTGCGTCCTTGATATTAAAGATATAAAAGAGTAGGTAAACGACAACAAAGATAGAGTGGAAGGCACCACGAATCAGCATGAAAAGTGAATTATCACGACCAGGTTTGTCACCAAGTGTGATCAAATTGCTCAATTCAGGGCTTGCAAGTGTTAGAAAATACAGAACAAATAAAACGGTAACACCAAGGAAAACCAATCCTTTAGCTTTTTGTTTGTTATAAATTTGTCCTAAACCAGGAATGATTGACAGCAAGGCTGCTTTGCGAGGCTGTTGTTTTTCCATGATTACTCCTTTCATAGGATGCGAGATAAAACTCGGATTCGATCGTAAGATACGTTCGTATGATAATAGGCGTATCTATATATTCAAAGGGGGATTTTGCTTCCACCCCCCTTGAACAAATCAATTATTCACCAAATTTTTGTTTAATTGTTTCCTTGATCAATGTTACAGCATCGTTAGCAGCTGTTTTCGCATCTTTCTTACCACTTACAGCTTCAAAGAGCATTGTTTTAGCTGGGTCCCAAACAGCTGACATTTGTGAGATGTTTGGCATTGGTTGAGCGTTCTTGAACTGTTCAATCACGGCTGTTGTCAACTCATCTTTTTTGCCTTCAGCATAAGTACGAGCTTCAGTATTAGCTGGGATTTCGTTTGTAGTGTCGTAGAACGCTTTTTGTTGTTCAGTTGATACAAGGAAGTCTACAAATTTTTGTGCAGCTTCAAGATTCTTAGTGCTTGATGGGATGATCCAAGCTTTACCACCACCGAATGCTGAGTAGTCTTTTCCGTTTGGAAGAGTTGGGATAGTCGCAACACCGTAGTTTACTTTAGCATCTTTGAATGCTTGAGCTTTCCAAGGGCCGTCAATGATAGCAGCAGTTTTACCTTCTTGGAATTGAGTTTGGATTAAGTTTGGAGCTCCTTCAGTATCTTGCATACCTTTAGGCCATTTTTCGTACCAAGATTTAGCATAGTTGATAGCTGTAATTGAACCTTCGTTTGCAAGTCCGATATCTTTAGGATCTTTACCGTTTTGTCCGAATACGTAACCACCGTTACCAGCAAGGAGTCCGTATGCGTAGTAGAAGTTTGTCCAGTCAGCTAGGAAGGCAGTAGTTTTGCCATCTTCACCAGCGAAGGCGTATTTGCTGTCTTTAGCAAGGTTTTCCAAATCAGCAAATGTTTTAGGAGCTTCTTTCAGCAAGTCTTTGTTATAGTACAAAACGAGTGATTCGATAACAGCTGGAGCACCATAGACTTTACCGTCAGCAGCTGTTACAAGAGATTTAGTTTTATCATCTGTTTTAGCGCCGTCGCTCAATTTCACTTCTGAAAGTTGTCCGTCAGTACCAAGGCTACCTACGCGGTCGTATGGTGCCATCATAACGTCAGCAGCTTGACCTGATTGGTTGTCAAGAGAAAGTTTGTCAAGACCACCCATTTGGTCACCAGATTTGATGTTAACTTTTGTTCCTGATTCTTTTTCATAAGCTGCAGCAACTTTTTCAGCGTAGGCTTTGTATTGATCTTCAACGTAGAAAGTGATTTCTTTTGCTTCAGATGAGCTAGTATCAGCTGCTTTATCAGCAGTTTTGCTTCCGCAAGCTACCAAAAGTAAGCTAGCAAGAGTAGCAGTTCCGAGCACAGCAGCGCTCTTCATGAATTTAGATGACATAGTGTATTCCTCCTAAAGAATAACAAAAATAATTTAATGAGAAAACGCAAACGTTTTCTTTTATGGGACTAGTATAGCACAATCAGAAAACGGTTGCAAGCGTTTTTAGAAAAAATTTTAAAAAAATTTTAAGGTTTCAAATTTTTATCAATGCCTTTATATAGGAGAAAACTTCAACTTTTAGTTTTTCTCGCTTTGAAAATGTCTAAGGGAAACGATTGCATTGATTAGGCTGATTTTTTAGCAAAAATGAGAGTATTTTTAGTTCCGACTATCTTAAATTATAAAAACTTTATAAGAAAAGTGTTCATTTCATAAAATAACAGTGAAACCAAGATTCATCCAAAGAAAAAGAAATCAAAAAAAGTTTCTAAAACCGCTTGCATTTGTTTTTGAAATACGTTATACTTAAACTGACGCAAACGTTTGCGCCTTGAATTGCGCAACGTTTTATTACAAAAATACATGAGGTGCTATTATGAAAAAACGTCAGAGTGGTGTGTTGATGCACATCTCTTCTCTACCAGGAGCATACGGGATTGGATCATTTGGCCAAAGCGCCTATGATTTCGTTGATTTCTTGGTTCGTACCAAGCAACGTTACTGGCAAATCCTCCCTCTTGGGACAACAAGCTATGGAGATTCTCCATACCAATCATTCTCAGCCTTTGCTGGAAATACGCATTTTATCGACCTTGATATCTTGGTAGAGCAAGGCTTGCTCGAAGCCAGTGACCTTGAAGGTGTTGACTTTGGTAGCGATGCATCTGAAGTTGATTATGCGAAGATTTATTATGCACGTCGTCCGCTTTTAGAAAAAGCAGTTAAACGCTTCTTGGAAGTGGGAGATGTCAAAGATTTTGAGAAGTTTGCTCAAGACAACCAATCATGGCTTGAACTCTTCGCTGAGTATATGGCGATCAAAGAGCATTTTGACAATCTTGCTTGGACAGAATGGCCAGATGCAGATGCTCGTGCCCGTAAAGCTTCAGCGCTTGAAAGCTACCGTGAGAAATTGGCAGACAAGTTGGTTTACCACCGTGTGACACAATACTTCTTCTTCCAACAATGGTTGAAATTGAAAGCCTACGCTAACGATAACCACATCGAAATCGTTGGGGACATGCCTATCTACGTAGCGGAAGATTCAAGCGACATGTGGGCAAATCCACACCTCTTCAAGACAGATGCCAATGGTAAAGCAACTTGCATCGCAGGATGCCCACCAGATGAGTTTTCTGCAACTGGTCAGCTTTGGGGCAACCCAATCTATGACTGGGAAGCAATGGACAAAGACGGTTACAAATGGTGGGTTGAACGCTTGCGCGAAAGCTTCAAGATCTACGATATCGTTCGTATCGACCACTTCCGTGGTTTCGAATCTTACTGGGAAATTCCTGCTGGTTCCGATACAGCAGCACCTGGTAAATGGGTGAAAGGTCCAGGCTACAAACTCTTTGCAGCCGTTAAGGAAGAGCTTGGTGAGCTAAACATCATCGCAGAAGACCTTGGTTTCATGACAGATGAAGTCATCGAGTTGCGTGAACGTACTGGCTTCCCAGGAATGAAGATTCTTCAATTCGCCTTCAACCCAGAAGATGAAAGTATCGATAGCCCACACTTGGCACCTGCCAACTCTGTTATGTACACAGGAACACACGATAATAACACTGTTCTTGGTTGGTACCGTAATGAAATCGACGATCCAACTCGTGAATACATGGCTCGTTACACGAACCGTAAAGAGTACGAAACAGTGCCACACGCAATGCTTCGCACAGTCTTTTCATCTGTTAGCTTCATGGCTATTGCAACTATGCAAGACTTGCTAGAACTAGATGAGTCAGCTCGTATGAACTTCCCATCTACTCTTGGCGGAAACTGGTCATGGCGTATGACAGCAGACCAACTCACACCAGCTGTTGAAGAAACTTTGCTTGACTTGACTACAATTTATCGCCGAATCAATGAAAATTTGGTAGAATTAAAGAAATAAGACATTATCAGGAGACACATAAACATGTTACCATTAAACGAATTTGTACAAAAACGTTACAATAAAACCATTGCAGAATGTAGCAATGAAGAGCTTTACCTTGCTCTTCTTAACTACAGCAAGCTTGCAAGCAGCCAAAAACCAGTTAACACTGGTAAGAAAAAGGTTTACTACATCTCAGCTGAGTTCTTGATCGGTAAACTCTTGTCAAACAACTTGATTAACCTTGGTCTTTATGACGAAGTTAAAAAAGAGCTTGCAGCTGCAGGTAAAGAGTTGATCGAAATCGAAGAAGTAGAATTGGAACCATCACTTGGTAACGGTGGTTTGGGACGTTTGGCAGCCTGCTTTATCGACTCAATCGCTACACTTGGTTTGAATGGTGACGGTGTTGGATTGAACTACCACTTCGGTCTTTTCCAACAAGTTCTTAAAAACAACCAACAAGAAACAATTCCTAACGCTTGGTTGACAGAGCAAAACTGGTTGGTACGCTCAAGCCGTAGCTACCAAGTGCCATTTGCACACTTCACATTGACATCTACCCTTTATGATATTGATGTACCTGGTTACAAGACAGCTACTAAAAACCGCTTGCGTTTGTTTGACTTGGATTCAGTTGATTCTTCTATCATCGAAGATGGTATCAACTTTGACAAGACAGATATCGCTCGCAACTTGACTCTCTTCCTTTACCCAGACGATAGCGACAAGCAAGGTGAATTGCTCCGTATCTTCCAACAATACTTCATGGTTTCAAACGGTGCGCAATTGATCATCGACGAAGCAATCGAAAAAGGAAGCAACTTGCATGACCTTGCAGACTACGCTGTTGTACAAATCAACGATACTCACCCATCAATGGTGATTCCTGAATTGATCCGTCTCTTGACTGCGCGAGGTATCGAGCTTGATGAAGCAATCTCAATCGTACGTAGCATGACTGCCTACACTAACCACACAATCCTTGCTGAAGCCCTTGAAAAATGGCCTCTTGAATTCTTGGAAGAAGTGGTTCCTCACTTGGTACCAATCATCGAAGAATTGGACCGTCGTGTGAAGGCAGAATACAAAGACCCAGCTGTTCAAATCATCGATGAGAGCGGACGTGTTCACATGGCTCACATGGATATCCACTACGGATACAGTGTAAACGGGGTTGCAGCTCTTCACACTGAAATCTTGAAGAACTCAGAGTTGAAAGCTTTCTACGACATCTACCCAGAAAAATTCAACAACAAAACAAACGGTATCACATTCCGTCGTTGGCTCATGCATGCTAACCCAAGCTTGTCTCACTACTTGGATGAGATTCTTGGACATGGTTGGCACCATGAAGCAGATGAGCTTGAAAAACTCTTGTCATACGAAGACAAGGCTGCTGTTAAAGAAAAATTGGAAAGCATCAAGGCTCACAACAAACGTAAATTGGCTCGTCACTTGAAAGAACACCAAGGTGTGGAAATCAATACAAACTCTATCTTTGACATCCAAATCAAACGTCTTCACGAGTACAAACGCCAACAAATGAACGCTTTGTATGTGATCCACAAATACCTTGATATCAAGGCTGGTAACATCCCTGCTCGTCCTATCACAGTATTCTTCGGTGGTAAAGCTGCTCCTGCCTACACAATCGCTCAAGACATCATTCACTTGATCCTTTGCTTGTCAGAAGTGATTGCTAACGACCCAGCTGTAGCTCCACACTTGCAAGTCGTAATGGTTGAAAACTACAACGTTACTGCAGCAAGCTTCTTGATCCCAGCATGTGACATCTCAGAACAAATCTCACTTGCTTCTAAAGAAGCTTCAGGTACTGGTAACATGAAATTCATGTTGAACGGTGCTTTGACTCTTGGTACTATGGACGGTGCTAACGTGGAAATCGCTGAGTTGGTTGGCGACGAAAACATCTATATCTTTGGTGAAGATTCAGAAACTGTTATCGACCTTTACGCAAAAGCAGCTTACAAATCAAGCGAATTCTATGCTCGTGAAGCTATCAAACCTTTGGTTGACTTCATTGTGAGCGATGCTGTTCTTGCAGTAGGTAAGAAAGAACGCTTGGAACGTCTTTACAACGAATTGATCAACAAAGACTGGTTCATGACTCTCCTTGACTTGGAAGACTACATTAAAGTCAAAGAGCAAATGCTTGCTGACTACGAAGACCGCGACGCATGGTTGGATAAAGTCATCGTTAACATTGCCAAAGCAGGATTCTTCTCATCTGACCGTACAATCGCTCAGTACAACGAAGATATCTGGCACTTGAACTAAGATACAAAATTTATACTAATCACTTTGTAAAAAAAGCGAATTTCAATTGAAATTCGCTTTTTTGAATGATGTGGATTTTAGCCAATCAGGTCTAAAAAGAGATAAATCATAGATACGTTGAAGTTTTAGAAATACTGCTTTTTACTGTATTTCAGTCTCATGATTCTTCGTAGTTGATGGCCTCGTATTTCTTGTATCCGCTTATAATTTGTATTATAATAGCATTGTGGTGAAGAAAGAAGGTGTTTTTATGTGGAAAAAATATTTTTCAAAATATAAATGGACTGATTTATTTTGGATACTATTTGTGGTTTTGTCATCACTCTCGATGGGGAATCGTACTCTTTTTCCACTTACCCATCAAGAAATCTCTTATCATGGGTGCTATTTGGGGATTACACTTGCCTCATTTCACTTATTATTCATTGATAAATTTGTCATTTCGAATCGAAAATAAATGGAGAGGTTAAAATTTTTTCCACTTTTCGGATAGACAGTTGAAAAATCGCGATTTAAACCCACACCTCAAGAAGAGGTGCGGGTTTTTGTCTTATCTGAAAGATTTGTTTACCGTACTTTCCCAACTAGAATCTCTGCTTCAATGGTAATCTCTGTCAGTTGGCTCCAGTCAATCTTGGTATGGTCAACGTGAAAGAGTAAGGGCGTCATGGCAAGCAGGGCTTGGCGTTGCTCAGCCGAGATAGGTTTTGTTAAGGAAGCAATCTGACTAGATTGGATGCTGAAATGTTCCTGGAAATGTTCTTTGATATCTTGGTTGGAATAATCCTTCTTTGTCAGCTGGTCCTGCACCATTTGACGGATTTCTTTGAGGTGATTTTCAGTTGGGATGACCTTGATCAAAATACCGTCTTTGGATAAAACGCGACGGAATTCCCCATAGTTGGCAGGCGAGAAGATATCAAGCAGGATATCCATGCTGGCGTCTTTTATAGGAAGACGAGCCAGGTCGCCGACAAACCAGTTGACCGCCCAGTTTGGTTCGCTTTTGGCAGCGATTTGAACGGAATCTTTTGAAATATCAAAGGCGTAAAAGGTTTTGTCAGAGTGACTTTCTTGGAGTTTACGAGAGTAGAAACCTTCGCCACAACCGATATCCAAGACTGTTTTTGCGGATGGATTAGTTGTTAGTAAGTCCGAGATACCTTCTAAAATAGCCTGATAAAAACCAGCTTCAAGAATTTGCTGGCGGTTTTGGAAGTTTTCCTTGTCGTAGTTGGCAGATTGCTTGATTTGCGGAGCCAAGTTGACATAGCTGAATTTTGCCAGATCAAAAGAATGGCGGTTGCTACACTTGAGGCTAGACTCTACCAAGGCCAGATTTTCTTGGCAGATAGGGCAGGAAAAGGCAGTCGCAGAAGCAAAACGCTGAAGTTTGGGTTTGAGGTTTGTATTCATAGTTTAAGTGTATCAAAAGAGGCAAATGAAAGCAACTTTAGAAATAAGTAGATGGGAGATTCAGTAGAAATAAAACTAATTCTCCAATTTATAGAATAAAATTGCTTTTATATCTAAATTTCTATATAATAATGATAAGGAGGAAATAAGTATGTTAAAAGAAGTATTAACCGTTGCAAAAGTTGCGAAAAAATCATCACTCTTTTTGGGTGGTGTCGCATTTGGTACCCTTGGTTTGAAAATCTTGGCAAGTAAGGAAGCTAAAAAAGGTTATTCTAAAGCTTTGGCTAAGGCTTACAAGTTGAAAGACGGGCTAGATGCATCTGTTTCTGTTGTGAAACAACATGGAGACGATGTCTTGCAAGATGCCAAATATTTGTACGAGCAAGAGAAAAAAGAAGAGCAATTAGATAGCCTTATAGGAGAATAATATGTCTTTTAAAGTGCTACATAGAGGATACCAACATATCCGACTATCATCTTCTTTTTCACTCACCTTGGATATTCAAGACTATCTTCGTTCCTTGGCGAGAGATGAAAAGGGGATTGAGTCTATCCAGTTTTACATGGATCAACAGCACTTTACTCTACGCATAAAAGAAGGCTTTTCTGTATTAGATAATGCAGAAGCCTTTTTAAAAAGAATTGATAAAGGGAAAGTTTCTGAGTTGATGACTCTTCCCATTCGTAGAGAAGAGAGTGCTTATTCTATTGTTTCAGGTGCAGCGATTAAGCGTGTACTTTTTCGTAGTTTTGTGCCGTATCCTATTCGCTATATATGGACTTGTTATCAGGCTTTGGGTTATATTAGAGAAGCCTATCAAACACTAGCGCGTAAGGAACTAACGATGGAAGTCTTGGACTGTTCGGCGATTTTATTGTCCTTGTTTATGAACCAATCCAAGACAGCTAGCAATATCATGTTTATGCTTGATTTGGGGAATCATTTAGATCAGTGGTCTTTGAAAAAAACTGCAACAGATTTAGAACAAAGCCTTCTTGCAAAAGAGAGCGACGTATTCTTAGTACAGGGCGATACGGTTGTTAGTATCAAGAGTTCCGATGTTCAAATAGGAGATGTCTTGGTCCTATCTCAAGGAAATGAAATTCTGTTTGATGGACAAGTAGTTTCAGGTTTAGGTATGGTCAACGAAAGTTCCTTGACGGGAGAGAGTTTTCCAGTTGAAAAAAGAGAGTCTGATTTGGTTTGTGCAAATACAGTATTAGAAACTGGAGAGTTACGCATTCGTGTAACCGATAATCAGATGAACAGCCGGATTTTACAACTGATTGAGTTAATGAAGAAATCTGAAGAAAACAAGAAAACGAAACAACGCTATTTCATCAAGATGGCGGATAAGGTCGTCAAATATAATTTCTTGGGGGCTGGGCTAACTTACCTATTAACAGGTTCTTTTTCTAAGGCTATTTCTTTCCTATTAGTCGATTTCTCCTGCGCTTTGAAAATCTCTACTCCTGTAGCTTATTTGACAGCTATCAAGGAGGGGTTGAACCGTGAAATGGTGATTAAGGATGGGGATGTTCTGGAGAAATATCTGGAAGTTGATACTTTCTTGTTTGATAAGACGGGAACAATCACAACTAGTTATCCTATAGTTGAAAAGGTGTTACCTTTTGGGGACTATAGTGAGGAAGATATTCTCAGAATCAGTGCCTGTCTTGAGGAACACATTTATCATCCTATTGCTAATGCCATCGTCAAGCAAGCTGAGATAGAGGGAATTGAACATGAGGAAATGCATGGGAAACTCCAATATATTGCAAGCAAGGGGATCAAATCTCATATAGATGGCCAACCAGTTCTTATTGGGAATTATGTCTTGATGCAGGATGAGCAGATTCATATCAGTTCAGAACAAAATGCTTTAATTGAAGAGTACAAGAGTCACTACAATCTCTTATTCTTGGCTTATCAGAATGAATTGATTGGAATGTTCTGCATTCATACTCCTTTGAGAAAAGAAGCAAAAGCAGCCTTGGAGAAACTTAAGGCACAAGGGAAAAAATTGATTCTGGCAACAGGGGACACCTTGGTTAGGACAGAGGAATTAGTCAAAGATTTGCCCTTTGATCAGGTCTATACAGACTTGAAACCTGATGGGAAATTTGAGTTAGTAGAGGAACTGCAGAAAGCAGGTCACACGATTTTGATGGTTGGAGATGGATTGAATGACTCAGCGGCTCTAACCCTATCAGATATCGGTGTGGTGATGAATGAGAGTGCAGATATTTCTAAGCAGATGAGCGATATCTTATTGTTAGATAATCGTTTGGATTTCTTCCAAGAGTTGGATTGGCTATCATCATCTTTGCAAACACTCATCAAGAAGAATATTCAAGATACCGTTGTCGTAAATAGTAGTTTGATTGGCTTTGGCTTGTTTAATTGGCTCAGTCCTTCAAACCTCTCTATCCTACATAATCTAACAACCTTACGCATAGTCCTGCGTAGCCTGTCTATTAAGGGATAGGTGGGGACTATTCACAGCAAAAAGGAGTTACCTTTCTCGAGGGTAACTCCTTTGTTTATAGGTAAATGTTTAACAATTTAGTAAGTCAACACAAAGTATTTCTTCTTCCCGCGGCGGATAACAGTGAGTTCGTTTTCTAACTTATCTGCGTCACTCAAGACATAGTCAAGGTCTTGGATACGGTCGCCGTTGACGTAGATAGCTCCGTTTTGGACGTCTTCACGGGCTTGGCGTTTTGAATTCACCACACCAGATGACACGAGGAGTTCCACGATATTGTGGTTTTCGTCTGCTTTTACTTGGTAGTTTGGCACTCCACGAAGTCCTTGTTTGAGTTCTTTGACAGAAAGGTTTTTGATGTTTCCAGCAAAGAGTTGCTCGGTGATGTTGAGGGCTTCCTTGTAGGCTTCTTCGCCGTGAACAAGTGTCACGACTTCACGAGCCAAGACTTTCTGAGCCAAGCGTTCGTGTGGCGCCGCTTCAAACTGTTTACGGATGTCTTCGATCTCATCCAGTGACAAGAAAGTAAAGATTTTCAAGAAGCGAACGGCGTCAGCATCCATGACGTTCATCCAGAATTGGTACATTTCGTATGGGGAAGTCTTTTCAGGATTGAGCCAGACTGCGTTTCCTTCTGATTTACCAAATTTCTTACCAGTTGCGTCTGTGATGAGTGGCACAGTGATCACGTGACCAGTCTTGTCAGCCTTCCGACGAAGCAATTCGGTACCTGCGGTCATATTTCCCCACTGGTCAGAACCACCGATTTGTAGCGTTACGTTGTGCTCTTGGTTAAGGACAAAGAAGTCGTACCCTTGCATGATTTGGTAAGCAAACTCTGTGTAAGAAATCCCTGTCTCGATCCGTTTTTTCACAGACTCCTTACTCATCATGTAGTTGACAGTGAAGTATTTTCCGACATCACGGAGGAAGTCAATGAAGCTGATGCTGCCAAACCAGTCGTAGTTGTTGACCATGACAGCTTTATTTTCACCATTTTCAAAGTCAAGAAAACGAGAAAGTTGTCCTTGGATAGACTTGACCCAGCCATCTACTGTGTCTTTTGTTTGGAGACTACGCTCAGCATCTTTGAAGGACGGATCTCCGATGAGACCAGTAGCACCGCCAACGAGCGCATAAGGTTTGTGACCTGCTAGTTGCAAACGACGACTTGTCAAGATTGCGACAAGGTGACCGAGGTGAAGGCTGTCAGCAGTTGGATCGTAGCCAGTATAATAAGAAACTTGACCTTCTTCTAGGGCTTTACGCAAAGCTTCTTCATCAGTCGTTTGAAAAATCAAACCACGCTCTTTTAGCTCATCAAAAATGTGCATGTGTCTTTTCTCCTTTATAAAATATTGTTTCTACCTATTGTATCACAAACTTGGTCAATAGCCTAGTGGAATAGGGAAGAAAGTGGCTATTTTATTGAAAGTTTCCCTTTTATGGTATAATAAAGAAAGTGAGGACATTCATGAAAAAAAGAAACAATGAATTAAAAACAAAGTTGCTGCAATTTTTCCAGCAACTATCTGTCAAATGGAAGAAAAAACAAGCAAGTAAAAAGATCAATAAGAAAGTGGCTTCTTCTGACAAAGTCAGAAGGGTTGGGTCTATTTTGGCTAAGATTTTGAGTGCTTTTAAAGTGACCTTCAACACTCTCTTTATCCTAGGCCTTATCGGTGGCATGTTTGGCGCTGGAGTGGCTATGGGCTATGGCGTCGCTCTATTTGACAAGGCTCAAGTTCCTCAAACAGAAGAACTGGTCAAGCAAGTGAAGGATATTGCCTCTATCTCAGAAATCACTTATTCTGACGGTAGTACCATTGCTTCGATTGAGGGCGATTTGTTGCGAACTTCAGTAGCTTCGGATGCTATATCAGATAATCTTAAAAAGGCTATCATTGCGACAGAGGACGAGCATTTCAATGAGCACAAGGGAGTTGTGCCTAAGGCCGTTATTCGTGCGACCTTGGGAACCTTTGTCGGTCTAGGGTCGTCCAGTGGTGGTTCGACCTTGACCCAGCAGGTTATCAAGCAGCAAGTGGTAGGGGATGCTCCCACTCTAGCTCGTAAGGCGACAGAAATCATAGATGCTCTAGCTTTAGAACGGGTTATGGGTAAGGATGAGATTTTAACAACCTACCTTAACATTGCTCCTTTTGGCCGCAATCACAAAGGTCAAAATATTGCAGGTGCCCAACAGGCTGCAGAAGGAATCTTTGGGGTCAATGCTTCGGATTTAACGGTCCCTCAAGCTGCCTTTATCGCAGGATTGCCACAGAGTCCAATCAGTTATTCTCCTTATGAATCTGATGGTAGCATGAAGAGTGATGAGGACATGGCTTTGGGGATTAAGCGTGCCAAGGATGTCCTCTACAACATGTACCGGACAGGGGCTCTAAGTCAGGAAGAGTACGATAAGTACAGAGATTATGACTTTAAGCAAGATTTTCTACCATCAGGTAGTGTCAACGGAAGCTCACGCGACTATCTTTACTTTGCAACCTTGGCAGAAGCTACAGATCGGATGTATGATTATCTAGTTGAGAGAGATCATGTCTCTGCTCAAGAGTTAAAGAATGAGTCCATCCAGAAAGCTTATCATGACCTAGCAACCAAGGAAATTGAGAATGGTGGGTATAAGATTACGACAACTATCAATAAAAACGTTCATACCGCAATGCAAAATGCGGTTGCGACCTACGGCTATCTGCTAGATGATTCGACAGGCCAGCCCGAAGTAGGGAATGTCCTCATGGACAACCAAACAGGAGCCATTCTTGGCTTTGTTGGTGGTCGTAATTACCAAGAAAATCAGAACAATCACGCTATTGACACCAAGCGTTCTCCAGCTTCAACCACTAAGCCTATACTGGCCTATGGTATCGCGATTGACCAAGGTTTGATGGGAAGCGCAAGTATCTTGTCTAACTATCCGACAAACTTTGCAAACGGCAATCCCATCATGTATGTCAATAGTCCTGGTACAGGGATGATGACATTGGGAGAAGCCCTTAACTACTCATGGAATATCCCAGCTTACTGGACTTATCGTACGCTTCGGGAGAAGGGTGTTGATGTCAAGGGTTATATGGAAAAAATGGGTTATGAAATCCCAGAATATGGCATTGAAAGTCTGCCGATGGGTGGGGGGATTGATGTTACAGTCGCCCAGCATACCAATGGTTATCAGACCTTGGCTAATAATGGGGTCTACCACAAGAAACATATGATTGCCAAGATCGAATCGACGACGGGACAAGTGATTTATGAACATAAAAGTCAACCTGTACAAGTTTATTCAAAAGCGACAGCGACCATCATGCAAAGTCTACTTCGTGATGTCATTTCATCTCGAGTTACGTCAAGCTTTCAGACTGATTTGGCCTCTATCAACCCAAGTCTGGCTCGTGCCGACTGGATTGGAAAGACTGGTACGACCAATGAAGATGAAAATATGTGGCTCATGCTTTCTACACCTCGCTTGACTTTGGGTGGCTGGTTAGGTCACGACGACAACCGACCACTAGCCAAAGGAGCAGGCCACTACCGAAATGCCAACTATATGGCTCACTTGGTCAATGCTATCCAGCAAGCCGAACCTGGCATATGGGGAAATGAGCGCTTTAGTCTAGATCCAAGCGTGACCAAGTCTCAAGTCCTCAAATCGACAGGAGAGAAACCTGGCAAGGTCACAATCAATGGCAAAGAAGTCACCGTTTCAGGTTCTACAGTAACGAGCTATTGGGCTACTAAAGAAGGGGCGCCAGTAACCACTTACCGCTTTGCCATCGGAGGGAGCGATGCCGATTATCAAAATGCTTGGAAGAGCATTTTAGGAAGTTTACCCACTCTTCCTACCCCAACTCTCCCAAGCTCAAGTAGCAGTTCGGGAACAAGCTCATCAACTCGCTCAAATCAATCAAATCGATAGAATAAAAAAGTAGCATGATTCATTCAATAATATTTTTTCATGCTACTTTTTTCTTTTTTCATTTCGTGTTACAATAGGAGAATGAATAAGTATCAAAAGAAGATTTTTAAGGGAACTCTATATTCACTGTTGTCAGGTCTGATTTGGGGAATTTGTGGTATTTTAGGAGAATATTTTTTCGCCCATTATCAGGTGTCGTCTGGCTGGATCACTTCCATGCGCTTGCTAGTGGCAGGGAGTTTGGTTTTAGTTTTATCAGCCTTTCAGTTACGCACCCAGTTATTGGATATCTGGCGGGACAAGAAAAATTATCTGCCTTTTTTAGCCTATGCTATTCTAGGTATTTTTTCTGTGCAGTTTTTCTTTTATCTCTGTGTTGAGTATTCCAATGCGACGACAGCAACGATTTTGCAATTTATCAGTCCAGTTTTTATCTTGTTTTATAATCGTATCGTCTATCAAAAGAAGGCTTCTATCACAGCCATTCTCTATGTTTTGATTGCCATGCTAGGTGTTTTTTTGATGGCCACAAAAGGAGATTTGTCCCAGTTGTCCATGACTCCCTTAGCTTTGATCACTGGACTCCTCAGTGCTGTAGGGGTTATGTTCAACGTTATCCTGCCTCAGCGTTTTGCACGTGACTATGGTTTTGTGCCAACCGTTGGTTGGGGGATGTTGCTAGCAGGTGTTTTTAGCAATTTTCTTTATCCTATTCATCAGATTACCTTCCAACTTGATGTGACGAGCCTTTTGATTTGTTTTACTATTGCTGTGTTTGGGACGGCTTTTGCTTTTTTCCTTTCGATGAAGGCTGTGCTACTCGTCTCACCGTTAGTTGTGTCAGTTGTGAGTGCCAGTGAACCTTTATCTTCCGCATTGTTAAGTGTGCTATTTCTAGGTATGGTTTTGGATGGTTTTCTAGCTTTGGCTATGATTTTGATTATCGTCCCAATGGTTTTCTTATCAATAGAGGAAACGAAGGAAAGGTAAAATGTTCTGTTCGAGTGCTTAAGGCTTCAAATTTGAGGCCTTTTTTGGTAGAATAGGTATCATTATAACGAACCAGGAGGCGCCTATGACTGCTACAAAAATGAACGCTCAAGAGATTATCCAATTTATCGCCAATGCTGAAAAGAAAACCAGTGTCAAAGTAACCTTTGAAGGACAACTCGCAACTGCTCTACCTAGCTCTGTTGTCAAATTAGGAAATGTTTTATTCGGAGACTGGAAGGACGTCGCTCCGCTTCTCGAAGGTTTGGTAGAAAATCAAGATTATGTTGTCGAGCAAGATGCTCGTAATTCGGCAGTTCCTTTGCTAGATAAACGTGCTATCAACGCTCGTATCGAGCCAGGTGCTATTATCCGTGACCAAGTGGAAATCGGTGACAATGCTGTTATCATGATGGGAGCAGTTATCAATATCGGTGCTGAAATCGGTGCAGGAACCATGATTGATATGGGTGCC
Source organism: Streptococcus oralis (assembly GCF_026782285.1). Taxonomy (GTDB): domain Bacteria; phylum Bacillota; class Bacilli; order Lactobacillales; family Streptococcaceae; genus Streptococcus; species Streptococcus oralis_CG. The sequence goes on along the minus strand of NZ_JAKUWG010000011.1, from coordinate 19,181 downwards.
ATCCTTGGTGGCCGTGCTATCGTTGGGAAAAACAGTCACGTTGGTGCAGGTGCAGTTTTGGCGGGTGTGATTGAGCCAGCTAGTGCAGATCCAGTCCGTGTCGGAGACAATGTTCTTATCGGTGCTAATGCAGTGGTTATCGAAGGGGTGCAAATCGGCAGTGGTTCAGTTGTTGCAGCAGGAGCTATTGTTACCCAAGATGTTCCAGAAAACGTTGTAGTAGCAGGTGTTCCAGCTCGTATCATCAAAGAAATTGATGCCCAAACCCAACAAAAAACAGCGCTTGAGGATGCGCTTCGTACCTTGTAATTGCAAAAGTAAAAAAGAGGCGGAACCCTTTTTCCAGCCTCTTTCTTCTATCAAAAGGAGGATCGATAGATGTTAGATTTGATTCAGACTCGACGAGATTTGCACCAGATTCCAGAGATTGGCTTGGAGGAGTTCGAGACTCAGGCTTATTTGCTGGATGTGATTGAGAAATTGACTGCGGGCAAGGACTTTGTTCAAGTTCGTACTTGGCGGACAGGTATTTTGGTTTATTTGCAGGGAAGTCAGCCGGAACGAACCATTGGTTGGCGAACAGATATTGATGGCCTGCCTATCGTCGAACAAACAGGACTGCCTTTTGCCTCTCAGCACCAAGGTCGCATGCATGCCTGTGGCCATGATTTTCATATGACCATTGCCTTAGGCTGTCTCGAGCGTGCACTTGAGGGACAACCCAAGAATAATCTGCTCTTTCTATTTCAGCCTGCTGAAGAAAATGAAGCTGGTGGGATGCTCATGTATGAGGACGGCGCTTTTGGGGACTGGCTACCAGACCAATTCTATGGCCTTCATGTTCGTCCGGATCTGAAGGTCGGACAGATTGCGACCAATACACACACTCTCTTTGCAGGGACCTGTGAGGTGAAAATTCGTTTCAAAGGAAAAGGAGGACACGCAGCTTTTCCGCATGAAGCCAATGACGCCTTGGTGGCTGCTAGTTACTTTGTAACCCAAGTGCAGTCAGTTGTCAGCCGCAATGTCAACCCCATCGAGGGAGCGGTGGTGACCTTTGGCCTTTTCCAAGCTGGAACAACCAACAATGTCATCACAGACACAGCTTTTTTACATGGAACTATTCGCGCCTTGACCCAGGAAATGAGCCTTTTGGTACAAAAGAGAGTCAAAACAGTCGCAGAAGGAGTTGCGGCAGCCTTTGGTATGGAAGTAGAAGTGGAACTCAAACAAGGGGGCTACCTGCCTGTTGAGAACAATCCAGCCTTGGCGCGTGAACTGATGGACTTCTTTGAAGAAAAAGAGGGAATTGAATTGACTGATATAGAGCCTGCTATGACAGGTGAGGACTTTGGTTACCTCCTTTCAAAAGTTGATGGCGTTATGTTCTGGCTAGGTATTGATAGTCCCTACGCCCTTCATCATCCTCAGATGAGTCCTAAGGAAGAGGCCTTAGCCATCGGGGTGGAAGCGGTCTCTAGCTTTCTTCAAAAGAAGGCGGCGGAGTAGAGGTGTTGTCTATGAAAGCAGAACTACGCAAGCAAGTCTTGCAAGAAATGAAGGCTTTATCTCAGAAGCAAAAACAGGCTATGGATCGAGTTTTAACAGAACGATTTTTGAATCACTCCTTTTACCAAGAAGCCAAAACCATCGCAACCTATCTCTCCTTCCCTCATGAATTTCAAACGCAAGGATTGATCAAGCAGGCGCTGAAGGAGGGCAAAAAGGTTCTGATACCCAAAACCTATCCCAAGGGGCGCATGGAGTTTGTGGTCTATGATCCGCAGCAGTTGGTAAAAACTTCCTTTGGTTTACTGGAACCGCAAGGAGACTTGGAAGTGGTGGAACCGTCTCAGATTGATTTAATTCATGTTCCGGGCTTGGCTTTTACAACAGAGGGCTATCGGATTGGATATGGTGGAGGCTACTACGACCGCTATCTGGAGAATTTTGCTGGGCATACTATGAGCACAATCTATCCTTGTCAAATCCAGAATTTCAACTCGGAAGATCACGATATTCCCGTCCAGGAGGTGCTAATCTATGAAGGAAATCTTTGATAAACGCTACCCTGTGACGAGTTTTTTCCTCCTAGTGACAGCTTTGGTATTTCTCTTGATGCTGATTACTACGGGTATCAACTTTGATCAAGTAAAAACTCTTTTTCAGTTTGGAGCTATGTATGGACCGATCATTCGCCTGTTCCCAGAGCAGATTTGGCGCCTATTTTCGGCTATATTTGTGCACATTGGATGGGAGCATTTCATTGTCAATATGATTTCACTTTACTTTCTTGGGCGACAGGTGGAGGAGATTTTCGGATCCAGGCAGTTCTTTTTTCTTTATATCTTATCAGGAATGATGGGCAACCTCTTTGTTTTTGCTTTCACACCGAAAGTCCTAGCAGCAGGAGCGTCCACTTCTCTTTACGGACTATTTGCTGCGATTATCGTCTTGCGCTACGCAACTCGCAACCCCTATATCCAGCAGTTAGGGCAATCCTACCTGACGCTTTTCGTGATAAATATCATTGGAAGTATTCTGATTCCAGGAATCAGCCTAGCAGGGCATATTGGTGGCGCAGTAGGCGGTGCTTTTCTAGCAGTCATCTTTCCAGTCAAATGGGAGAGAAGGATGTACAGTACCAGCCAGCGAATCGGAGCAACTGTACTTTTTGTCGCACTAGCCGTTTTCCTTTTCTATAAGGGAATGAGCTATGTGTAGGGATGGAATAGTTAAATGCAAGCACCGATTCGGTTGCTAATAAGTCATCTGCAAAGATGGCTTTTTTTATTGCAAGCTTCAACAAAAAAGCCCTTAATTAAGAGCTTTGTTTTTCTTCTATTTCCCCTCAGCTAACTCTTTTCCGAGTTGGATGAGGTAATCTTTCAAATCATCTTTGACTTGTGGGTGTTTTAGAGCGTAGTCGATGGATGTTTTCATAAAGCCAAACTTGTCTCCGACATCATAACGAGCTCCCTTGAACTCACGAGCAAATACACGTTGTGTTTTATTGAGGGTATCGATTGCATCTGTCAGCTGAATTTCATTTCCTGCACCTGGAGCTTGATTTTCGAGGATTTGGAAAATTTCAGGTGTGAGGAGGTAGCGTCCAATAATAGCAAGGTCACTAGGAGCGTCTTCTGGCGCAGGTTTTTCAACGAAGGTTTCAACGCTGTAAAGACCGTCTTTTCCTTCGCCTTGTGGATCAATAACTCCATAGGCAGATACCTCATCGTGAGGGACTGGCATGACAGCAATAGTAGACGCGTGGGTATGTTCATAGTCATCCATGAGTTGTTTGGTGAGCGGAACAGCCTTTTCATTAGTGATATCCATCAAGTCATCCCCAAGCATCACGACAAAAGGTTCATTTCCGACGAAAGCTTTGGCTTGCAAAACAGCATCTCCGAGACCGCGTGGATGAGTTTGGCGGATAAAATGCAGGCGCATGCCAGTTGTCTCATCAACTAGCTTCAAAAGATCTGTTTTCCCTTTTTCTTTGAGGTTGTATTCCAATTCGAAGTTTGAGTCGAAATGGTCCTCAATAGAACGTTTTGACTTACCTGTAACAACCAAGATATCTTCGATTCCAGATTTGAGGGCTTCTTCAACGATAAATTGGATGGTAGGTTTGTCTACGATTGGTAACATTTCCTTGGCCAAGGCCTTAGTTGCAGGGAGGAAACGAGTTCCCAATCCAGCGGCAGGGATGACTGCTTTTCTGACTTTTTGTTTCATAATGTTCCTTTCTATAAGGGTCTAAGACCATTCGTTTTCTGCTTTAAATTCATTGTTCATGATGTCAGTGATTGCTTCTTTGATATTGACACCTTCGTAGATGACTCGGTAAATGGCTTGTGTGATTGGCATGTAGACACCTAATTCCTGAGCTAATTCGTAAGCTGCTCGAGTCGTTGAAATGCCTTCGATGACCATGCCCATGTTGGCTTCGATGTCTGCGAGAGATTCTCCACGACCGAGAGCGTCACCTGCCCTCCAGTTACGAGAGTGGACAGATGTCCCCGTTACGATCAAATCACCAACTCCAGAAAGACCGCTATAAGTCAGAGGATTAGCTCCAAGAGCGACCCCTAGACGGGTGATTTCTGCCAAGCCACGTGCGATGATGGCTGCCTTGGCATTGTCGCCAAACCCTAGACCATGTAATGCACCCGCCCCAACTGCGATGATGTTTTTGAGAGCACCAGCGGTTTCAACCCCGATAACATCTGTATTGGTATAGAGGCGGAAGTAGTGATTGCTAAAGAGATTTTGAACGTACTGAGCAATTTCAAGGTCTTTAGAGGCTGCAGTGATCAAGGTAATGTCGCGTACAATGGTTTCCTCAGCGTGGCTAGGTCCTGAAACAACGACGATGTCACTACGGAGGTCAGCTGGAATTTCCTCTTCCAGAATGGTTGATAGGCGTTTGTGACTATCTGGTTCCAAGCCTTTGGAGGCATGCATGATGACAACCTTGTGATCGAGTACCTTTGCTACTTGTTGGGCAACCAGTCTCGTTACTTTTGTTGGGACAACAAATAAAACAGCGTCTACATTTTTCAATGTTTCTCCCAAGTCATGGTAGGCCTTGATGTTTTCGTCGAGTAGGATGTCTTTGAAATAGCGTTTGTTTGTATGTTGGTTATTGATTTCATCGATCTGGTCAGAAATATTTCCCCAAATTCGAACCTCGTGTCCATTATCGTTTAGAACCTGCGAAAGGGCAGTTCCCCAAGAACCAGGACCCAAGACAGCGATGGTTTGTTTCTTCATCTTCTCCTCCTTTTAAGAGTTCTCCTTTCATTTTATCATAAAAAGCCTTTTCATGCACCTACTTATAGGCAAAGATAGGATTTTAAGATAAAATACTTCTTTGACAAGATTCCTCTTTTTTGCTAGAATAGCATCAACATGAAAGAATGAGAGGAGCTGGCGAATTTCGTCACTCCCTTTTGTCTATCTGATTAGGAGGAAGTATGCTGATTGAAAAAATTAAAGCCTATAAATGGCAAGCCTTGGCATCCTTTGTGATGACAGGCTTGATGGTTGCGAGCTCACTCTTGCAACCTCGCTATTTGCAGGAGGTTTTAGATGCTCTACTGGCTGGCCAACATGAGGCTATTTATAGTATTGGGGCATGGTTGATAGGAGTAGCCCTCGTGGGTCTGGTTGCAGGTGGTGTCAATGTTATTCTTGCAGCCTATATCGCTCAGGGAGTATCTTCGGATCTTCGGGAAGATGCTTTTCGTAAGATCCAAACCTTTTCTTATGCCAACATTGAGCGGTTTAATGCTGGGAATCTGGTTGTCCGCATGACCAATGATATCAACCAAATTCAGAACATGGTGATGATGGTTTTCCAAATCCTTTTCCGTCTTCCTTTGCTTTTTATTGGTTCCTTTATCTTAGCGGTTCACACCCTGCCTTCACTTTGGTGGGTAATTGTCCTTATGGTAGTGCTGATTTTTGCGCTTACAGGTATCATGATGGGGATGATGGGGCCACGCTTCGCCAAGTTTCAAACCCTTCTTGAACGAATTAATGCCATCGCCAAGGAAAATCTACGTGGTGTGCGTGTGGTCAAATCCTTTGTGCAGGAAAAAGAGCAATTTGACAAGTTTACAGAGGTCTCAGATGAGCTTCTGGGACAAAATATTTATATTGGCTATGCCTTTTCAGTAGTGGAACCTTTTATGATGCTCATTGGGTACGGAGCGGTTTTCCTATCCATCTGGTTGGTTGCGGGAATGGCTCAGTCGGATCCGTCAGTCGTTGGTTCTATTGCTTCCTTTGTCAACTATCTCAGTCAGATTATCTTTACAATCGTCATGGTTGGATTTTTAGGGAATTCTGTCAGTCGGGCTATGATTTCGATGATGCGTATCCGTGAGGTTCTAGATACCGAGCCAGCGATGACTTTTAAGGATCTTCCAGATGAGGATCTAGAAGGAAGTCTCTCTTTTGAAAATGTGACCTTCACTTATCCTAATGACGATGAGCCTATGCTGAAGAATGTAACCTTTGAAATTGCGCCTGGTCAGATGGTCGGTGTGGTTGGGGCGACTGGAGCAGGGAAGTCCACTCTAGCTCAGTTAATTCCACGACTTTTTGATCCACAGGAGGGATCTATCAAGATTGGTGGCAAGGATATTCGAGATGTCAGCGAGGGAACCTTGCGTAAAACAGTTTCCATCGTCTTGCAACGTGCTATTCTCTTTAGCGGAACCATTGCAGATAATCTTCGTCAAGGGAAAGGCAATGCCAGCGTGTCAGAAATGGAACGTGCAGCACGGATTGCCCAAGCCAGTGAATTTATCGGACGCATGGAAAACAAATTTGAGAGTCAGGTCGAAGAACGAGGCACCAACTTTTCTGGTGGACAAAAGCAACGGATGTCCATTGCTCGTGGGATTGTTAGCAATCCCCGTATCCTGATTTTTGACGATTCGACTTCAGCCCTAGATGCCAAGTCAGAAAGACTCGTACAGGAAGCTTTGAACAAAGACCTGAAAGGGACGACAACCATTATCATCGCTCAAAAGATCAGTTCAGTCGTCCATGCGGACAAGATTTTGGTCTTGGATCAAGGGCGTTTGATTGGAGAAGGACGGCATACAGACTTGGTAGCTAACAATGCCGTCTACCGCGAAATCTACGAAACACAAAAGGGAAAGGAGGAATAAAATGAAAACCGTTCGATTTTTCTGGAATTATTTTAAAGTTTACAAGTTCTCCTTTGTCATTGTGATTCTGATGGTTGCAGTTGCGACGATTGCCCAAGCCCTCTTTCCAGTTTTTTCAGGTCAAGCAGTGACGGAGCTCGCTAACCTAGTGCTGGCTTATCAAAATGGAACTTCTGAACTAGCCTGGCAGAGTTTATCAGCTCTGATGCTGAATCTAGCTCTGGTTGTCCTCGCCCTAGTGGTATCCAGTTTGATTTACATGACCTTGATGACTCGTGTGATTGCTGAGTCGACAAATGAGATGCGTAAGGGCCTCTTTGGCAAACTTTCCCGTTTGACCGTTTCTTTCTTTGACCGCCATCAGGATGGGGACATCCTTTCTCGCTTCACGAGTGACTTGGATAACATCCTTCAAGCCTTCAATGAAAGCCTAGTTCAGGTCATGAGCAATATTGCTCTTTACATCGGTTTGATTTTTGTCATGTTTTCAAGAAATGTGACGCTAGCCCTGATAACAGTAGCCAGTACTCCAGTAGCCTTTCTCATGTTGGTTTTCATCGTGAAAATGGCCCGCAAATACACTAATCTCCAGCAAAAAGAGGTAGGGAAACTCAACGCCTACATGGACGAAAGTATTTCAGGGCAGAAAGCTGTTATCGTACAAGGAATTCAAGACGACATCGTAGCAGGCTTTGTGGAGCAAAATGAGCGCGTGCGCAAGGCAACCTTTAAAGGGAGAATGTTCTCAGGCATCCTCTTTCCTGTTATGAATGGGATGAGCTTGGTCAATACGGCCATCGTCATTTTTGCAGGTTCGGCTGTCTTGCTGAACGATCCAAGTATCGAAACAACGACAGCCCTAGGTTTGATTGTCATGTTTACTCAATTTTCTCAGCAGTACTACCAGCCGATTATCCAGGTGGCTGCGAGTTGGGGGAGCCTCCAGTTGGCCTTTACTGGGGCAGATCGTATCCAAGAAATGTTCGATGCAGAAGAAGAGATTCGTCCGCAAAATGCGCCTGCCTTTACGGAATTGCGAGAAGGCGTTGAAATCAGTCACATTGATTTCTCTTATGTGCCAGACAAGCCGATTTTAAAAGATGTTAGCATTTCAGCTCCTAAGGGGCAGATGATAGCAGTTGTCGGTCCGACTGGCTCAGGGAAAACGACCATCATGAACCTCATCAATCGTTTCTACGATGTGGATGCAGGCAGCATTTGCTTTGATGGCAAAGACATCCGTGACTACGACTTGGACAGCCTGCGGAGCAAGGTCGGGATTGTCTTGCAGGATTCGGTCTTGTTTAGTGGAACGATCCGAGACAATATCCGCTTTGGTGTGCCAGATGCCAGTCAGGAAATGGTCGAAGCAGCTGCCAAGGCAACTCATATTCATGACTACATTGAAAGCTTGCCTGACAAGTATGATACCCTTATTGATGATGAGCAAAACATCTTCTCAACTGGTCAGAAACAATTGATTTCCATCGCCCGGACCTTGATGACAGATCCCCAAGTCCTAATCTTAGATGAAGCGACTTCCAATGTGGATACTGTAACAGAAAGCAAGATTCAACATGCCATGGAGGCCGTTGTAGCAGGACGAACCAGTTTTGTTATTGCCCATCGTCTCAAAACCATCCTCAATGCCGATCAGATTATTGTCCTCAAAGATGGAGAGGTCATTGAACGTGGAAATCATCACGAGTTGCTCAAGCTCGGCGGTTTCTACTCGGAACTGTATCACAATCAATTTGTTTTCGAATAGAAAAGTTGTCCTTATTGGGCAGCTTTTTCTTGTCCATAAAAAATACTTATCACGGTCTTTAAAAAAACATATTAGACAGGAAAGGGTTGGAGTGATAAGATAAGACTGTCGCAAGAAAATCGAAAGGAGACACATCATGGCTAGAACGGTTGTAGGAGTTGCTGCAAATCTATGTCCTGTAGATGCAGAAGGGAAAAACATTCACTCATCTGTATCTTGTAAATTTGCAGAGAGCATTCGTCAAGTCGGTGGTCTCCCTTTAGTAATTCCTGTAGGAGATGAGTCCATTGTGCGCGATTATGTGGAAATGATTGACAAACTCATCTTGACAGGTGGGCAAAATGTCCATCCTCAGTTTTACGGGGAGAAAAAGACTATTGAGAGTGATGATTACAACCTTGTACGCGATGAGTTTGAACTAGCTCTCTTGAAAGAAGCGCTCCGTCAGAATAAACCAATTATGGCAATCTGTCGTGGTGTTCAGCTGGTCAATGTTGCTTTTGGTGGCACTCTCCACCAAGAAATTGAAGGTCACTGGCAAGGCTTGCCTTTTGGGACATCTCATACTATTGAGACAGTAGAAGGAAGCGTGGTGGCTAAGTTGTTTGGCAAAGAAAGTCAGGTCAACTCAGTCCATCGTCAGAGTATCAAAGATCTGGCACCTAATTTCCGTGTGACAGCGGTGGACCCTCGAGATCAGACAGTGGAAGCGATTGAGTCTGTCGACGAGCATCGTATTATCGGTTTACAGTGGCACCCAGAGTTCCTGGTCAATGAAGAAGATGGCAATTTAGAATTATTTGAGTATTTATTAAATGAATTGTAACGGTTAGAATCTCTAGCCGTTTTTTTGTCTTATTTCGTTCAAATTTTAATATTGTAACATTTTTTACGCAAATGTTTAAATTATGATAAAATTTGGAAAAATTCAGTATAAAAACTTGAAAAAATCTAAGGTAAGGGTTATGATAGAAGAGAAGAAATTTTGGAGGAATATTATGTCACATATTAAATTTGATTATTCAAAAGTATTAGATAAATTTGTTGCACCACATGAACTAGATTATATGCAGCCTCAAGTGACTGCAGCAGATTCTGCTCTGAGAAATGGTACAGGTCCTGGGGCAGAAATGACTGGCTGGTTGAACTTACCTGAAGAATATGACAAAGATGAATTTGCTCGTATTCAAAAGGCTGCTGCTAAAATCCAATCTGATAGTGAGGTATTGATCGTAATCGGTATTGGTGGTTCCTATTTAGGAGCTCGTGCAGCTATTGATTTCTTGAATAATTCATTTGTAAACTTGCAAAGAAAGGAAGAACGCAAGGCACCTCAGATCCTCTATGCTGGAAACTCTATCTCTTCAAGCTATTTGGCTGATTTGGTAGACTATGTATCAGACAAAGATTTCTCAGTAAACGTGATTTCTAAATCAGGTACAACAACTGAACCGGCTATTGCTTTCCGTGTCTTCAAAGAACTCTTGGTTAAGAAGTACGGTCAAGAAGAAGCTAACCAACGTATCTACGCAACTACAGACCGCGCTAAAGGTGCAGTTAAAGTTGAAGCAGATGCTAATGGCTGGGATACTTTTGTAGTGCCTGATAGTGTAGGTGGTCGTTTTACAGTATTGACAGCAGTGGGGCTCTTGCCAATCGCAGCTGCAGGAGCTGATATCAGCAAGTTAATGGAAGGAGCAAATGCTGCTCGCAAGGCTTATGCTTCTGATAAGTTGGCTGAAAATGAAGCATATCAATATGCAGTTGTACGCAATATCTTGTACCGTAAAGGTTATCTGACAGAAGTTCTAGCTAACTATGAACCATCTCTGCAATACTTCTCTGAGTGGTGGAAGCAACTGGCTGGTGAGTCAGAAGGGAAAGACCAAAAAGGGATTTATCCAACTTCAGCTAACTTCTCAACAGACTTGCACTCTCTGGGACAATTTATCCAGGAAGGTACCCGTATCCTCTTTGAAACAGTTATCCGTGTAGATAAACCTCGCAAAAATGTGCTGATTCCTGAATTGGCAGAAGACTTGGACGGTCTTGGCTACTTGCAAGGAAAAGATGTTGACTTTGTCAATAAAAAAGCTACAGATGGAGTGCTGTTAGCACACACTGATGGTGGAGTTCCAAATATGTTTGTGACACTGCCTGAGCAAGATGAGTTCACTTTGGGCTACACTATTTACTTCTTTGAGTTGGCTATTGCTCTTTCTGGCTACCTGAATGGTATCAATCCATTTGACCAGCCTGGAGTTGAAGCTTATAAGAAAAACATGTTTGCTCTTCTTGGGAAACCAGGCTTTGAAGAGCTGGGTGCTGAGTTGAATGCACGCCTTTGATTCTCATATGCTTTGAGTTCATTTAGAATATAAAAAGATCCACAAGTTCATTTCTTGTGGATTTTTAGTACAAGCCTCTTAATTAGTTTATTATTTTTTTTAAAAGTGTAAAAAAGAGTGTCTTAATTCTTTTATGAAAGCGCTGTATAATTGCCTTGTAAATAAAATTTGAGAGGTATCAAAATGAATGATTGGTTAAACATAAAAGGCAAAACAGTTCTTGTGACTGGCGCGTCATCTGGGATCGGTAAGGCAATCGTTGAAGAATTGCTGGAATTAGGAGTCAATGTAGCGAATTTTGATCTTAGCGACAACGATTTGCGTCACCCGAATCTATTATTTGTAAAAGTTGATGTAACTTCTCGCTCTGAAGTAGAAGAGGGTGTTGCCAAAATAGTTGAAAGATTTGGCAATATTGATGCGGTAGTCAATAATGCAGGGATTAATGTTCCCAGATTATTAATTGATGCAGAAAATCCTAAAGGTCCTTACGAGTTAGACGATGAAACGTTTGAAAAAGTAACAATGATTAATCAAAAAGGTTTGTATTTGGTTAGTCAGGCAGTAGGACGTATTTTAGTGAAAAATGGAAAAGGTGTAATTGTGAACATGGCTTCAGAAGCAGGCTTGGAAGGTTCTGAAGGACAAAGTGCCTATGCTGCCACAAAAGCAGCAGTCTATAGTTACACTCGTTCATGGGCAAAAGAGCTGGGTAAGCATGGTGTACGTGTGGTTGGAATTGCTCCAGGAATTATGGAAGCTACGGGACTTCGAACTCTTTCTTATGAGGAAGCTCTTGCTTATACCCGTGGAAAGACGGTAGAAGATATTCGAGCTGGTTATGCTTCAACTTCAACAACTCCTTTGGGACGAAGTGGTAAACTACGGGAAGTAGCTGACCTTGTAGCATTCTATATTTCAGACCGTTCTAGCTATATAACTGGAGTCACTACAAATATTGCCGGAGGGAAAACTCGCGGTTAAAAAAATGAAGGTGAGGAAGAGAGTTGACCATAGTAAATCGATGGTATAATATTTTAGAAAAAATGGTCTCACAGCCAACTTATTCCTTGGTAGATATGCGCTCAGAGCTGGATATTAGTATGCAAACCTTGCAAAAGAGTATCCAACAATTAAATGATGTTTTGGCTCCGAGTATCCAGATTATCTCACAAGATGATCAGTTAATGTTAGAGGTGTATGACTATACTGAGTTGGAAAGGATTTTATCTGGTAGTTTAAAACGGGAGAGTGACTTCAATTCTTCCAGTAAAAGAATTGCCTATTTACTAAAACGTTTAATTGAGTCAACCTCCCCTCTTCTTATTGACGACTTGGCTGAGGAAGCAGGTGTTAGTAGAAGTACCCTTAATAAGGATTTAAAACAAGTAAAATCTTTGGCAGAGAGTTACTCTATCACTATTTCAGGAAAGCCCAACCGTGGGCTGGAGGTCTTGGGGTCCGAGCTGAATTTGCGCTTGCTCTATATTCACCAAGTGGCCCCTTACTTTGAAGGAAGGACACTCACTGAGGCAACATCTTCTTTTCTGGAGACGCTAGTCCAGGACTATAAAATCCCTAAAGAAACACAGGAACTCCTTCGAAAGACCATTTCAATTATGGTGGAGCGTATTCATACATCTAGAGTGTTGAATTGTCCTATTCCTTACTATAGGAATGATTTAACAGAGACACCTTTAGCTGAGAAATTAATCTATCATATTGAGATGACTTATAAGATTTCTCTCAGTCAGTTTGAGATAGACTTTTTGTGTTTTCCGTTTAATGTCCGTTTTATTGACACTTTAAGCAAGACATCTTATCAATCTGAACAGCTTGCAAATATTTTTCAAGGGATTGTCAAGAAAGTCAAAGAAACAATGTTGGTTCACTTTGATGATGAAGAATTATTTGAAGAAATCAAATCTCATCTAGGCCCCTTAATCAATCGACTGATTTTCCATGTGCAAGCTAATGATATATTTCATGGCGAGGTTCAAACTCAATATCCTTTTGCTTTTGAAATGGCAAAAATAGCTGGAGAAGAACTATCTGCAATTTTTGGTTCTGAAATGGAATTATCTGAAATCGGATATCTGGCTTTGTATTTTGAAATGATTTTAAGAAAGCAAAATTCTGCTGTTAAGGGTTATCGCAAGCAGATAGCTGTAGTTTGCACAACAGGAAGAGGAACTGCTGCGATGATTATTCAGCAACTCAGACGAGTCCTTGGAAATGATGTAGACATTACTCAGTATTCTGAAGAGGATTTTAATGTGGATTTAAATCAGGACTATTTCGCGATTTTTACGACAGTTCCTCTAAAATATAAAGATTCTAAATCTCCAGTCATTCAAGTTAATCATCTTTTTGATGATCAATGGCTGCAGGAAGAATGGCAGAGGGCCAATGCTTTTCATCAAAAAAATCTAGAAACAGTCAGCTTACGTTTTCTTCGGTTGAGCCCCCAAAAAACCTATCAGCAATACTTGCTAAATATGATTTCAGAGTTAGAGAAACTTCAGATGATTGATGAAGGTTTTAGAAATCGGATAATTGATAGGGAGAAAAAGCAATCAACCATTTTTGGTGGAGGAATTGCCTTCCCCCATACAATTAACCAGGGTTATGCAAAGACTATTTTAATGTTTGGAAAACTAGAAGAGCCTTATCAAAAAGGAGATGAATGGATTGAATTTATCTTTCTAGTCGCCATACCCTCAGAAATTGAAAGAAAAATGGAAAGTGAATTGCTGGAATTGTATGACGACATTTTTCGAATTGCAGGAGAGCCTTCTCTAAAAGAAGCATTGAGGGCTGTAGAAACAGAGACAGAGTTTCTATCATTTTCTAAGAGCAAAGGAGTATTTTAATGAATTCGCTAATAATTTTCGCTGTATTTGTCATGGCAGCTTATATATTTCAAATGTTCCTCGGCTGGCAGCAACTCAAAGACTTCAATAAGACCTATACGATGCTCCGAAAACTGGGGCGCGTAGCGATTGGCAGAAAGTCCGGAAGAATAAAATCCGGTACGATTGTCATGTTCGCGGTTGATGAAAACGGTCGGGTTCTTAAAGCTAGCAAAATGCAAGGAGTCACAATCTTAGCGCGTTTTCAAAATATGGACGATTATGTTGGAGAAGACATCCATTATTTTGACAAGTATAATCCTCTTGTGAGAAAAGAAAATAAGTTGATGCAATCAGCCATAGAAGATGCTAGAAAAGTCTATCTTTGGCATGAGGCAGGTATTGAGAAAGAGACAAGTTCATCTGATTCTTTTCTGGGATTCGGCTTTTATGCGAATTACTTACAATTATCTATTAAACAGTTATTTAAAAAAAATAAGAAAAGGAGTTCCTTATGAATCACATTACAAAATTTGCAGAGAGTTTTATGAAACTCTTCCAATTAGGTGGAGAAACCTTTATTAGCTGGATGACAAATATTGTACCTCTTGTCTTGATGCTATTGATTGCAATGAATACCCTTATCGCTTTCTTGGGAGAAGAGAAGGTCAATTCCTTGGCTAAGATTTCTGCCAAAAATCCTGTTAGCCGGTATATGATTTTACCTTTCATTTCAGCTTTTATGCTGGGAAATCCGATGGCAATCAGTATGGGACGTTTCTTACCAGAATATTATAAACCTAGTTTTGTAGCAGCTCAGATGCAGTTTTGCCATACTTCAAATGGTGTATTTCCACATATCAATCCTGGGGAATTATTTGTATGGATGGGAATTGCGACAGGAATTCAAACTTTAGGTTTAAGTCAAATGGACTTAGCCATTCGTTACATGCTTGTTGGGCTTGTCATGAACTTTGTAGGTGGTTGGGTAACCGATTTTACAACTGCTTATGTAGCAAAACAGCAAGGTGTTACCTTGAGTAAAACATTTGATTTATAGAAAGAGTGAAATTATGTCATATAAGAGTATAAAAGTTGTTAAAGGAAATGGCGGTTTCGGAGGACCTTTGGTCATTACACCTAGTGAAGCTAAGCATAAATTCATCTATATTACTGGCGGCGGAGAAAAGCCAGATATTGTAGATAAAATTGCTGATTTGACCGGTATGGAAGCTGTTAATGGGTTTAAAACTTCTATCCCAGATGAGGAAATTGCTTTAGCAATCGTGGATTGTGGCGGTACTCTTCGCTGTGGTATTTATCCTAAAAAGGGAATCCCTACAATAAATATTGTTGCTACAGGGAAAAGTGGGCCTCTAGCTCAATATATAACCGAGGAAATCTATGTGTCAGCAGTTGGCCTTAATCAAATTTCTGCTGCTAATGAAGACGAAAAAGCGACAACTGTGGTAACTGAAAAGCCAACTTACGATACTAGTAAAAAAATTACAGAGCAAAAAGCTGAAACAAGTATTGTAGCACGAATTGGGATGGGGGCTGGTAAGGTCGTTGCAACTTTCAACCAGGCTGCTCGTGAAGCCATCCAAACAATGCTCAATACAATAATTCCTTTCATGGCCTTTGTTTCCTTGCTGATTGGGGTTATTCAAGGATCTGGTGTTGGAAATTGGCTGGCAAAATTAATGGTTCCCCTAGCGGGGAACATCTGGGGACTCGTTTTAATTGGCTTTATCTGTTCCTTACCATTCCTATCTCCTTTGTTAGGTCCCGGAGCTGTTATTAGTCAGATTATTGGAACTTTAATTGGAGTCGAAATCGGAAAAGGGACTATTCCGCCCCAAATGGCTCTGCCAGCTTTATTTGCTATCAACACTCAAAACGGTTGTGATTTCATTCCTGTAGCACTCGGCCTATCTGAAGCCAAGGCTGAAACAGTTGAGGTTGGTGTCCCTTCGGTACTTTATTCACGCTTTCTCAATGGTGTTCCGCGGGTGCTAGTTGCTTGGATAGCTAGTATTGGTCTTTATCAGTAGACCTTTGATAGATGCCTGAAAACAGAGAACTATTATGTTAAACTTATCTATAAGCCTAAGTTTATGACAAATTAGAGAAAGTATGAATAGAAATCAGATGAAGAAAATTTTTGAAACTAAAGTAATTCAAGTAGGGTCTGAAGCTCAGAATATGATTCAAGATGCCAATATGCTCATTTTATTTGGAGAAGAAGCACCAGAAGATTTATCAGAGTATTGTTTTAAGATTGATAACAAAAATCTGCTAGGTTCAATACTAGAAGGTGGCAAGCTGGTGGTAGATAATCAGGAATATTCGATTAGTTCCGTAGGAAATGTAGTAGAAAAAAATTTAACTGGACTGGGACATATCACGATTTCTTTTGATGGTTCAAAAGAGGGGAGCCTTCCTGGTACACTCCATGTTGTAGCAGATCAAGCGGTAGTAATTGATAAAGATTCTACCATTCAGATTTTTGAAACTGCTTAACCATAATAAAATTTCAAATCAAGCAATTTAGAAAAATAAAAGTCTAAAAAATTGATTCAGAGCCTGGACCAAAAGTCCAGGCTTCTGGGTCTAAATTAGAAAAAATAGATGACGCAGTGGTTGATTGGCAAGTCAATCAAACTAGCCAGTCAGTGCAAGGGAATTTCCAGCAGATGGATCCACAAGGGGTGCCTGAACAGAAGGAAAAGACCAAAAAGGTATTTACCCAACTTCAGCTAACTTCTCAACAGACTTGCACTCATTGGGTCAATTTATCCAAGAAGGAACTCGTATCATGTTTGAAACAGTTGTCCGTGTGGATAAACCACGTAAGAACGTGATCATCCCTACATTGGAAGAAGACCTTGATGGACTTGGTTACCTCCAAGGAAAAGACGTTGACTTCGTAAACAAAAAAGCAACTGACGGTGTTCTTCTTGCCCACACAGACGGTGATGTACCAAACATGTACGTAACTCTTCCTGAGCAAGATGCCTTCACTCTTGGTTACACTATCTACTTCTTCGAATTGGCTATCGCTCTTTCAGGTTACTTGAATGCTATCAACCCATTTGACCAACCAGGTGTTGAAGCTTACAAACGTAACATGTTTGCCCTTCTTGGTAAACCAGGATTTGAAGAATTGAGCAAAGAACTCAACGCTCGTCTATAATAGGATATAAAAAGGGTGGTTTTACCACTCTTTTTGCTTTTTCTCGAAAAGAGAAATTGGACTCTGGCAAGACTTGTGATATAATATAGAGAGCAAAAAGGCAGACGCCTAGAGACTTTATAGGAGAAGATATGTCAAAAGATATCCGCGTACGTTACGCACCAAGTCCAACAGGACTACTACACATCGGAAATGCCCGTACAGCATTATTCAACTACCTTTACGCCCGTCATCATGGTGGGACTTTTATCATCCGTATCGAAGATACTGACCGTAAGCGCCACGTCGAAGATGGAGAACGTTCACAGCTTGAAAACCTTCGTTGGTTGGGCATGGACTGGGATGAAAGTCCAGAGACTCATGAAAACTACCGCCAATCAGAACGTTTGGAACTTTATCAAAGATACATCGACCAACTCTTGGCTGAAGGAAAAGCCTACAAATCTTATGTAACAGAAGAAGAGTTAGCAGTGGAACGTGAACGCCAAGAAGCAGCTGGGGAAACACCTCGCTATATCAACGAATACCTTGGTATGAGCCAAGAAGAAAAAGCAGCTTACGTTGCAGAACGTGAAGCAGCGGGGATTATCCCGACTGTTCGTTTGGCTGTCAATGAGTCAGGTATCTACAAGTGGCATGATATGGTCAAAGGTGATATCGAATTTGAAGGTGGCAATATTGGTGGTGACTGGGTTATCCAAAAGAAAGATGGCTACCCAACATACAACTTTGCCGTTGTCATTGATGACCACGATATGCAAATTTCTCATGTTATTCGTGGAGATGACCACATTGCCAACACACCCAAACAGCTTATGGTTTATGAGGCTCTTGGTTGGGAAGCTCCAGAGTTCGGTCACATGACTTTGATCATCAACTCTGAAACGGGTAAAAAATTGTCTAAACGCGATACCAATACCCTTCAATTTATCGAAGACTACCGTAAAAAAGGCTATTTGCCAGAAGCCGTCTTTAACTTTATCGCCCTTCTTGGCTGGAACCCTGGTGGGGAAGACGAAATCTTCTCTCGTGAAGAGCTCATCAAGCTCTTTGATGAAAACCGCCTCAGCAAATCTCCAGCGGCTTTCGACCAGAAGAAACTAGACTGGATGAGTAATGACTACATCAAGAGAGCTGACTTGGCAACTATCTTTGAAATGGCCAAACCATTCCTTGAAGAAGCAGGACGATTGACTGACAAGTCTGAAAAAATGGTGGAACTATACAAACCACAAATGAAATCAGTAGACGAGATTGTTCCACTGACAGATCTTTTCTTCTCAGATTTCCCAGAGTTGACAGACGCTGAGCGCGAGGTCATGGCAGGAGAAACCGTTCCGGTTGTTCTAGAAGCCTTCAAAGCGAAACTAGAAGCAATGACAGATGAAGAATTTGTGACAGAAAACATCTTCCCACAAATCAAAGCAGTTCAAAAAGAAACAGGTATTAAAGGGAAAAACCTCTTCATGCCGATTCGTATTGCCGTTTCAGGTGAAATGCATGGACCAGAATTACCAGACACCATTTTCTTACTCGGACGTGAAAAGTCAATCCAGCATATTGAAAACATGCTGAAAGAGATTTCTAAATAAAAAGGACTTCCGATGGATACATGGGAAAAAATGTATGAAGAAGCACGAACCTTATTCAATCCCCATGAAGTTTCTGACTTTGTTTATGCTAACCATGTTGTTGCTGCAGTAGAAGCAGAAGATGGTCAGATCTTCACAGGATTTTGTATGGAGGGCACTTGTGGCGTTTTTCATCTCTGTGCAGAACGAGCGGCTCTCTTCAATATGTATCAATTTTCAGGACAAACTAAAGTTAAGAAAATCCTCGCCTTTCGAGATAAACCTCCTTACGGCGAAGGATCAGGTATGCCCTGTGGCGCTTGCAGAGAATTTCTCTTAGAATTGAATGCTGAAAATAAAGAAGCAGAGTTCATGATGGACTACGAAACAAGAAAAACAATCAAAGTTGCCGAATTGATCCCTTACTGGTGGGGAGAGGAACGTGCGACTAATTGGCAAGATAAATAGAGGGAGTCAGTTTAACTGGCTCTTTCCCTAATCTTTTCAGAATTTCGGTAAAGAGGTAAAAAAGTTCTTGACAAAGGAGGAAAAGTAGGTATAATAGAAAGAGTTGACAAGCTCAGGTCCGTTGGTCAAGGGGTTAAGACACCGCCTTTTCACGGCGGTAACACGGGTTCGAATCCCGTACGGACTATGGGTGTATTGTGGTTAAAAAAACTTGAAAAAAGTTTAAAAAATCTGTTGACAGAGACAGATGGCTGTGATATACTAATATAGTTGTCGCTCGAGAGAGAAT
>NZ_JAKUWG010000010.1:0-87313 GCF_026782285.1 Streptococcus oralis | reverse complement strand
AACCACCCGTTAGACAGGTGGTTATGATTTTATAAATGAAGTAAACTTCTCAAAATTCAAAACTTAATTTTGGCATCTATAATTACCTTTATATTTTATTTTTAGTTCATTTAGCTTTAAATTCTACTCTTATAGGATTTGAAGCTTTTTTAGTTCGTTTTTCTGTTAGACTAGTGTTAATAATAAGAAAGGGATTTTTTATATGCTTCAAAAATTTTATGAACGAGCATTTGTCTTTTTGAAACTAGTTGAACAAGAATATGCTTCTTTATGCCAGAGTTCTGCTGAGTGGGAATCACTTCATCTTCGTTTTTTACTTTATTACTTGATAAGATTTAGAATTAAAAGCGATAAAGAGTTTTGTTTATATCATTTTCAGACGGCCTATCGCTTGTATCTAGATAAATTCTTGCTAGGAGGTACTACTCTAAACTAGTGACGTTCATATATATCATTTATCACGAACAATAATCTGTATTGATTTTATATTTTGTAGGATTTTGTTTAATTTTTAAGGTTTTGAATTTTGTTATTTACAGAAATTCCAAATCTTTTCTACTGTTTCTTCTTGATAAAAAAGTGTTTTTTTCTTATAATAAATTGTAAGATATGATTGCGGGTGAAATTCCTGCCATGTATATGAGAAAGGACGAGCTCCTAGTAGCTCAGACGAATTTTATTATGACTTCAGTTGTTGTTGTAGGTACCCAATGGGGCGATGAAGGTAAAGGGAAAATTACAGATTTTCTTTCAGCTAATGCAGAGGTGATTGCTCGTTACCAAGGTGGTGATAATGCTGGTCACACGATTGTGATTGATGGTAAGAAATTTAAGTTGCACTTGATTCCATCTGGAATTTTCTTCCCTGAAAAAATTTCTGTTATTGGGAATGGGATGGTTGTGAACCCGAAATCTCTTGTGAAAGAGTTGAGCTATCTTCATGAGGAAGGTGTGACAACTGATAACTTGCGTATTTCTGATCGTGCGCATGTTATTTTGCCTTACCATATTGAGTTGGATCGCTTGCAAGAAGAAGCTAAGGGTGATAATAAGATTGGTACTACAATTAAAGGAATTGGTCCAGCATATATGGATAAGGCTGCTCGTGTTGGGATTCGTATTGCCGATCTTTTGGACAAAGAGATTTTCCGTGAACGCTTGGAACGTAATCTTGCGGAAAAGAATCGTCTGTTTGAAAAATTATATGATAGCACGCCTATTTCAATTGATAATATTTTTGAAGAGTACTATGAGTACGGCCAACAAATCAAGCAGTATGTGACAGATACATCTGTTATTTTGAACGATGCGCTTGATAACGGCAAACGTGTGCTTTTTGAAGGTGCACAAGGTGTCATGTTGGACATTGACCAAGGTACTTATCCATTTGTTACTTCTTCAAACCCTGTCGCTGGTGGTGTGACAATTGGGTCTGGTGTTGGTCCAAGTAAGATTGACAAGGTTGTAGGTGTGTGTAAAGCCTATACAAGTCGTGTAGGTGATGGACCTTTCCCAACTGAATTGTTTGATGAAGTGGGAGATCGCATTCGTGAAGTAGGTCATGAATATGGTACAACAACTGGTCGTCCACGTCGTGTGGGTTGGTTTGACTCAGTTGTGATGCGCCATAGTCGCCGTGTATCTGGTATTACCAATCTTTCATTGAATTCTATTGATGTTTTGAGCGGTTTGGATACTGTGAAAATTTGTGTGGCTTATGATCTCGATGGTCAACGTATCGACCACTACCCAGCTAGTCTTGAGCAATTAAAACGTTGCAAACCTATCTACGAGGAATTGCCTGGTTGGTCAGAAGACATTACTGGAGTTCGTAATTTGGAAGATCTTCCTGAGAATGCACGTAACTATGTTCGTCGTGTGAGCGAGTTGGTTGGTGTTCGCATCTCGACATTCTCAGTAGGTCCTGGTCGTGAACAAACCAATATTTTAGAAAGTGTTTGGTCATAGGAGATTTTTAAGATTAGTTTAAGACAGGTTGGGTATACTATAGACAGTTACAAGAAGACCTCCTAACTTGTTGTAACAAATATCCTAAACTTTTCTTTTTCATAATAATCTCCCTATTAAGTCACCCCATTGGGTGGCTTTTTTTGTGTTGAGAATCATGATATAATAATAAAACGACAAGTAGGAAAAGAGAAGAACGATGAATTATACAGTTGAAGAAAAAGAAGCCTTTATGAGAGAGGCTTTGAGAGAGGCAGAAATTGCTCTGGAACACGATGAAATTCCAATTGGTTGTGTCATTGTCAAGAATGGAGAAATCATTGGTCGGGGGCATAATGCGCGCGAGGAGTTGCAACGGGCGGTTATGCATGCAGAAATCATGGCCATAGAAAATGCGAATGCAAGTGAAGAGAGTTGGCGTCTGCTTGATTGTACGTTGTTTGTGACCATTGAGCCTTGTGTTATGTGTAGTGGGGCGATTGGACTTGCCCGTATTCCAAATGTAGTTTACGGGGCTAAAAACCAGAAATTTGGTGCTGCTGGTAGTTTGTACGATATTTTGACAGATGAGCGTCTCAATCATCGTGTAGAGGTAGAAACGGGAGTTTTGGAGAGTGAGTGTGCAGCGATTATGCAGGACTTTTTCCGAAATCGACGGAAAAAATAATTTCTCTTTAAAAACAGAGGAGAATGTGGTATAATAGATAGTGGAGCAACAGTTCTGCGTGAAGCGGGTCAGGGGAGGAATCCAGCAGCCCTAAGCGAGTGTGAATTGTGTGCTCTTTTTTCGTGCTTTTTTCGAATAAATAAGATAAAATAGCCTAGAATAAATGATTATAGAAAAGAGAAAAATATGAAAATTCGTGGTTTTGAATTGGTTTCGAGTTTTACAGATGAAAATTTGCTACCGAAGCGTGAGACAGCTCATGCAGCTGGTTATGATTTAAAGGTTGCGGAACGCACTGTGATTGCTCCAGGAGAGATTGTTCTCGTTCCGACTGGTGTCAAGGCTTACATGCAGCCGACAGAAGTGCTCTATCTCTATGACCGTTCTTCAAATCCTCGTAAGAAGGGTCTGGTCTTGATTAACTCGGTTGGTGTCATTGATGGGGATTATTATGGAAATCCTGGAAATGAAGGACATATTTTTGCTCAGATGAAGAATATAACAGATCAAGAGGTTGTTCTTGAAGTTGGAGAACGTGTTGTCCAGGCTGTCTTTGCTCCTTTCTTAATTGCAGATGGAGATGCGGCTGATGGCGTTCGAACTGGTGGATTTGGATCGACAGGGCACTAGGATGAAGATTATCTTTGTACGTCATGGGGAGCCAGATTACCGTGAGTTAGAGGAGCGTTATTATACGGGATTTGGGATAGATTTGGCACCCTTGTCTGAGAAGGGACGGCAACAAGCCCAGAAACTGATCACCAATCCTTTACTCCCTTCAGCTGAAATAATCATATCTTCTGCAGTCACAAGAGCTTTAGAAACGGCTTCTTATGTGGTTTGTGCTACGGGTCTTCCTTTGAGAGTGGAGCCTTTGTTACATGAATGGCAGGTCTATAAAAGTGGCACAGATAATTTTGAAAAAGCTCGTACTATGTTTCTAGAAAATAAGGGGGAGTTACTTCCTAATAGTCCTATTCAATATGAGACAGCTACGGAGATGAAGTCACGTTTTCTAGAATGCATGGTTAAGTATCGAGATTACCAGACCGTGATAGTGGTAACTCACAATATGCTCATGCGCCAGTTTGTTCCAAATGAGAAGATTGATTTTTGCCAAGTGATTGCGTGTGAGTTAGAGATATAGAAAGAGGTTTATCATCGCAAAGAAAAAAGCGACATTTGTATGTCAAAATTGTGGGTATAATTCCCCTAAATATCTGGGACGATGCCCTAACTGTGGGTCTTGGTCTTCCTTTGTAGAAGAGGTTGAGGTTGCTGAGGTCAAGAATGCGCGTGTGTCCTTGACAGGTGAGAAAACTAAACCCATGAAACTGGCTGAGGTGACTTCTATCAACGTTAATCGAACCAAGACAGAGATGGAGGAATTCAACCGTGTACTTGGAGGCGGAGTGGTACCAGGGAGTCTCGTCCTTATCGGTGGGGATCCAGGAATCGGGAAATCAACCCTTCTCCTACAAGTTTCAACCCAGCTGTCTCAAGTGGGTACGGTTCTCTATGTCAGTGGGGAGGAGTCTGCCCAGCAGATTAAGTTACGGGCAGAGCGCTTGGGAGATATTGATAGTGAGTTTTATCTCTATGCAGAGACCAATATGCAGAGCGTTCGATCTGAGGTGGAGCGCATCCAACCAGATTTTCTCATCATTGACTCTATTCAGACCATTATGTCTCCTGAGATTTCAGGGGTGCAGGGGTCTGTGTCTCAGGTGCGTGAGGTGACCGCTGAGCTTATGCAGTTGGCTAAGACCAATAACATTGCCATCTTTATCGTAGGGCATGTGACCAAGGAAGGGACTTTAGCTGGTCCGCGTATGTTGGAGCATATGGTGGATACGGTGCTTTACTTTGAAGGAGAGCGTCACCATACTTTTCGTATTTTGAGAGCGGTCAAAAACCGTTTTGGTTCCACTAATGAGATTGGCATCTTTGAGATGCAGTCGGGTGGATTGGTTGAGGTGCTCAATCCGAGTCAAGTTTTCATAGAAGAGCGTTTGGATGGGGCCACTGGTTCATCAATCGTGGTAACTATGGAAGGTACCCGTCCGATTTTGGCGGAGGTTCAGGCTTTGGTAACACCAACCATGTTTGGAAATGCCAAGCGTACGACGACAGGACTTGATTTCAATCGTGCAAGTCTGATTATGGCTGTTTTGGAAAAACGAGCAGGGCTTCTCTTGCAAAATCAGGATGCCTATCTCAAATCTGCTGGTGGCGTCAAATTGGATGAACCTGCGATTGACTTGGCTGTTGCGGTTGCCATTGCTTCGAGCTACAAAGACAAGCCTACCAATCCTCAGGAATGTTTTGTGGGTGAACTGGGCTTGACCGGAGAGATCCGACGCGTGAATCGTATCGAGCAACGCATCAATGAAGCGGCTAAGCTTGGATTTACAAAAATCTATGTACCCAAGAATTCCTTGACAGGAATCACTCCACCCAAAGAAATTGAGGTCATTGGTGTGACAACGATTCAGGAAGTTTTGAAAAAGGTCTTTGCATAATCCGTGACAAATCCTCTTAAAAATGATAAGATAGGAGAAATGTTTGATGATCAAATTTTCAAGGGGGAAATCGTGTCGTATTTTGAACAGTTTATGCAAGCCAATCAGGCTTATGTTGCCCTTCATGGGAAATTAAATCTGCCACTTAAGCCGAAAACAAGAGTAGCAATTGTGACCTGTATGGACTCACGGCTACACGTCGCGCAAGCTCTGGGTCTGGCACTTGGAGATGCCCATATCTTGCGGAATGCGGGTGGTCGAGTAACAGAGGACATGATTCGTTCACTGGTGATTTCCCAGCAACAAATGGGAACTAGAGAAATTGTGGTGCTTCACCATACAGACTGTGGAGCTCAAACTTTTCAAAATGAAAGTTTTCATGAACATTTGAAACACGAGCTCGGAGTTGATGTGTCTGGTCAAGATTTTTTACCATTCCAGGATGTTGAAGAGAGTGTGAGAGAGGATATGCAGTTGCTTCGAGAATCTCCACTGATTCCTGATGATGTGGTTATTTCAGGTGCGGTTTACGATGTGGATACAGGGAGTATGAGAGAAGTATACTAACTTCATCTCGCAGAATTCTAATTCTAGCATAAAATCGATTGTTAAAATGTAGGATTTTTAGTTTTAATATAGCTAATATAAAATAGTATAAAACAAGGGTATAAATGTTTGCTCTTGTTTTATTTTTGATTGAAAAATAAAGGAAAAAGCGCTACAATGGTAGATGGAAAATGTTGTGTAAAAAACAAGTGATACATAAATACCGGAGGAAATCATGTCTTTTTCTGATTTAAAGCTGTTTGCCCTTTCTTCAAATAGAGAATTGGCAGAGCGTGTGGCGCAAGAGATTGGGATAGAGTTGGGGAAATCGACTGTTCGCCAATTTTCAGATGGGGAGATTCAGGTCAATATCGAAGAGTCTATCCGTGGAAAACACGTCTTTATCCTACAATCAACGAGCTCACCTGTAAATGACAATCTGCTCGAAATTTTGATCATGGTAGATGCCTTGAAGCGGGCTAGTGCAGAATCTGTCAACGTTGTTATGCCTTACTATGGTTACGCACGTCAGGATAGAAAAGCACGAGCACGTGAGCCAATCACTGCAAAACTTGTGGCAAATATGCTAGAAGTGGCTGGAGTGGATCGTTTGTTGACGATTGATTTGCACGCTGCACAGATTCAGGGATTCTTTGATATTCCTGTGGATCACTTGATGGGTGCTCCATTGATTGCGGACTACTTTGAACGTCGTGGCATGGTTGGCTCTGACTACGTGGTTGTCAGTCCAGACCATGGTGGGGTGACTCGTGCTCGTAAATTGGCAGAGTTTTTGAAAACTCCGATTGCGATTATTGACAAACGCCGCAGTGTAGACAAGATGAATACCAGCGAAGTGATGAACATTATCGGTAAGGTCGAAGGTAAGACTTGTATCTTGATTGACGACATGATCGATACAGCTGGAACCATCTGTCATGCAGCGGATGCTCTTGCTGAAGCAGGTGCGGTTGAAGTTTACGCAAGCTGTACGCACCCAGTTCTTTCAGGGCCCGCTATGGACAATATCCAAAAATCAGCTATTAAGAAATTAGTTGTTTTGGATACTATCTACCTACCAGAAGAGCGTTTGATTGATAAGATTGAACAAATCTCTATCGCCCACCTTCTAGGAGATGCCATCGTGCGTATCCATGAAAAACGCCCTCTTTCTCCTTTGTTTAGCATTGAGAAAAAGATTTAATCTTTCACTTGAAATAGATAGTTCTCCTAGCAGGTTTCTTTTCTTGCTAGGAGATTTTTATAGTCAAAATCTGCAAGCCTTTTCAAAATATGCTATACTGATGAAAAAGGAGGATTTCTATGAGTCAAGAATTTATCAATCCAAGTGATGGTGTGATTCGTCAGTATCTGGCGACCAGTAAAACATTAGCGGTAGTGGGTTTGTCTGACCGTGAGGAAACAACTAGCAATCGAGTGACCAAGGAAATGCAGGCTCGAGGCTATAAAATTATTCCAGTTAATCCCAAGGCTGCAGGTGGGGAAATCTTGGGAGAAAAGGCTTATGCGAGTCTAGCTGAGATTCCTTTTCCTGTAGATATTGTCAATGTTTACCGTCGTAGTGAGTTTTTGCCAGATGTGGCGCGTGATTTTCTCAAGGCTGATGCCAAGATTTTTTGGGCGCAATTAGGACTTGAAAGCCTAGAAGCGGAAGAAATCTTGCGTGCCGGAGGATGCGATGACATCGTGATGAATCGCTGTATCAAGAGAGAACATACACGCTTAATTCTTGAACAATAAAAGGTAGCCATGGGCTACCTTTTGTGTTAGAAAATACCAATCAATGCCTGCATGCCAAGACTGGTAAGAATGATGGCAATCCAGCAAAGGGCTCCGAGTACAATGGATTTTCCGCTGGATTTGATCATGGCTACTAGATTTGTTTTGAGACCGATAGCACTCATGGCCATGATGATAAAGAATTTAGAGAGTTGTTTGAGAGGGGTAAAGAAGCTACTAGACACACCAAGAGAGGTAAGAAGGGTCGTTAAGAGAGAGGCTAGGATGAAGTAAAGGATAAAAAGTGGGAAGACTTTTTTCAGTTGGAAATCTTGGCTGTTTTTTTGTTGGCGATTTTGCCAGTAGGAGAGAAAGAGCGTAATGGGAATGATAGCTAGGGTGCGCGTGAGTTTCACAATGGTTGCAGACTCAAGGGTATTGGTATGGTAAAGACTGTCCCAGGCACTAGCTGTGGCCGTTACAGAAGAAGTATCATTGACCGCAGTTCCTGCAAAGAGGGCAAAGCCGTCATTGGATAGGTGAAGCCAGGTTCCTAGGGTTGGAAAGATGAGCGCAGCCAAGACATTGAAGAAAAAGATGACGGAAATGGCTTGGGCAACTTCTTTTTCCTTGGCATGGATAACGGGCGCTGTCGCAGCAATGGCAGAACCACCGCAGATAGAAGAACCCACTCCAATCAAGGTAGCTAGTTTTGTGTCTAGCGCAAAGAAACGCTGGAAGAGGTAGGCAACGATTAAGGAAATCGAAATGGTGGAAAGAATGACAGGGAGTGAAGTTTGTCCAACTGCGAAGACTTGCGAGATATTGAGACCAAAACCAAGCAAGATAACAGCATACTGGAGCAATTTTTTGGAACTAAAGGTCAAACCTGCATCTAGTTGTTTGTAGGGTGAGAGCCAGGGGTGGAGGAGCATTCCAGCAAAAATTGCAAAGACAGGTGCGCCCACGACGGGGAAAAATCCTCCTAGAAACCAAGAAATGATAGAAATGAGAAGGCAGGCCAAGATTCCTGCCCCATTTTTTGATAAAAATGACATATGAACCTCCGAAAATAAGCACTTATTATTATAGTCCTGTCGAGAAGAAAAGTAAAACAGAAAGTGAAAAATGAGGGTTTCAGATGGATTTTGCGGTCAGGGAGCTTTTGTAGTATAATAGTACTATGTTCTGTAAGCAAGGGGGATATCTATGGACTTAACCAAGCGCTTTAATAAACAGTTAGACAAGATTCAAGTTTCGTTGATTCGCCAGTTTGACCAGGCTATTTCGGAGATTCCTGGGGTCTTGCGTTTGACCTTGGGGGAACCTGATTTTACAACGCCAGATCATGTCAAGGAAGCAGCCAAGCGAGCGATTGACCAGAACCAATCCTACTACACAGGGATGAGTGGTTTACTGACCTTGCGCCAGGCTGCTAGCGACTTTGTAAAAGAAAAGTACCAGCTAGATTATAATCCTGAAAATGAAATTTTGGTTACAATTGGGGCGACAGAGGCTTTATCTGCTACTTTGACAGCTATTTTGGAAGAGGGAGACAAGGTTCTCTTACCAGCTCCTGCCTATCCAGGATATGAGCCGATTGTCAATCTAGTTGGGGCAGAGATTGTTGAGATTGATACAACTGAAAATGGTTTTGTCTTGACTCCTGAGATGTTGGAAAAGGCCATTTTGGAGCAAGGGGACAAGCTCAAAGCAGTTATTCTCAACTATCCAGCCAATCCGACAGGAATTACCTATAGTCGGGAGCAGTTGGAAGCCTTGGCAGACGTTTTACGCAAGTATGAGATTTTTGTGATCTGTGATGAGGTCTACTCAGAATTAACCTATACAGGGGAAGCTCATGTGTCTCTGGGAACTATGCTGAGAGACCAGGCTATTATTATCAATGGCTTGTCTAAATCGCATGCTATGACTGGTTGGCGTTTAGGCTTTATCTTTGCTCCTGCGGCTTTCACAGCTCAGTTAATCAAGAGTCACCAATATTTGGTTACTGCTGCAAATACGATGGCTCAGCATGCTGCGGTGGAGGCTTTGACCGCTGGTAAAAACGACGCAGAGCCTATGAAAAAGGAATACATCCAGCGTCGAGATTATATCATCGAAAAGATGACTGCTCTTGGTTTTGAGATTATCAAACCAGATGGGGCCTTCTACATCTTTGCTAAGATTCCAGCGGGCTACAATCAAGACTCCTTTGCTTTTCTGAAGGATTTTGCCTATAAGAAGGCTGTTGCCTTTATCCCTGGTGCAGCCTTTGGACGTTACGGAGAAGGCTATGTTCGCCTATCTTATGCAGCTAGCATGGAGACTATCAAAGAGGCCATGAAACGACTTGAGGAGTACATGAGAGAAGCATGATTCAGTCTATCACGAGTCAAGGTCTCGTACTCTACAATCGTAACTTTCGTGAGGATGACAAGCTAGTCAAAATTTTTACCGATCAGGCGGGCAAGCGCATGTTTTTCGTCAAACACGCTGGCCAGTCCAAACTAGCTCCGGTTATTCAGCCCTTGGTGTTGGCACGATTTCTCTTGCGAATCAATGATGACGGGCTTAGCTACATCGAGGACTACCATGAGGTGATGACCTTTCCCAAGATTAATAGTGATCTCTTTGTCATGGCCTATGCAACCTATGTGGCTGCTCTTGCAGATGCTAGTTTGCAGGATAATCAGCAGGATGCTCCCTTGTTTGCTTTCTTGAGGAAGACTCTGGAGTTGATGGAAGCAGGCATAGATTATCAGGTTTTGACCAATATTTTTGAAATTCAAATCTTGACTCGATTTGGAATCAGCCTTAATTTTAATGAGTGTGTCTTTTGCCATCGGGTGGGTCAGGCCTTTGACTTTTCTTTTAAATATGGAGCCTGCCTCTGCCCAGAGCATTATCATGAGGATGAGAGACGTTGTCATCTAAATCCCAATATCCCTTATCTGCTCAATCAATTTCAAGCCATTGATTTTGAAACCTTGGAGACCATTTCGCTCAAGACCGAAATCAAGCAAGACTTGCGCAAGTTTATGGATCAACTCTACGAAGAGTACGTTGGAATTCACCTAAAATCAAAGAAATTTATTGATTCCCTAGCAGACTGGGGACAATTACTAAAAGAGGAAGACAAATGAAAAAAATCGCAGTAGATGCTATGGGGGGCGATTACGCACCTCAAGCCATCGTTGAGGGTGTCAATCAAGCCCTTGCTGACTTTTCAGATATTGAGATTCAACTTTATGGAGACGAAAGCAAAATCAAGCAATATCTAACAGCGACAGAACGCGTCAGCATTATCCATACGGATGAGAAGATTGATTTTGATGATGAGCCTACAAAAGCTATTCGTAAGAAGAAAAATGCCAGTATGGTATTAGCGGCTAAGGCAGTCAAAGAAGGAGAGGCAGACGCTGTCCTCTCGGCTGGTAATACAGGTGCCTTGTTGGCTGCAGGATTCTTCATTGTAGGTCGTATCAAGAATATCGATCGTCCTGGGCTTATGTCGACCTTGCCGACTGTAGATGGGAAGGGTTTTGATATGCTAGACCTTGGAGCCAATGCAGAAAATACAGCCCAGCACCTCCATCAATATGCTGTCTTAGGTTCCTTTTATGCCAAGAATGTTCGTGGGATTGCTCAACCACGTATTGGTTTGCTCAACAACGGAACAGAAAGCAGCAAGGGAGACCCGCTTCGTAAGGAAACTTATGACTTACTAGCGGCTGATGAAAGTTTGAACTTTATCGGAAACGTGGAAGCACGTGATCTGATGAATGGCGTTGTGGATGTTGTCGTAACAGATGGTTTCACGGGAAACGCTGTACTCAAATCTATTGAAGGTACAGCTATGGGAATCATGGGTTTGCTTAAAAATGCTATTACAGGTGGTGGCCTTCAAGCGAAACTAGGTGCTCTTCTTCTCAAGGATAGCCTTAGAGGTTTGAAAAAGCAACTCAACTATTCAGATGTTGGTGGAGCGGTCTTGTTTGGTGTTAAGGCACCGGTTGTCAAGACTCATGGCTCAAGTGATGCCAAGGCTGTGTATAGTACGATTCGCCAGATTCGTACCATGCTCGAAACAGACGTAGTTGCTCAGACTGCGCGTGAATTTTCAGGAGAATAAAAAGATGACAGAAAAAGAAATTTTTGACCGTATTGTGACCATTATCCAAGAGCGACAGGGAGAGGACTTTGTCGTAACAGAGGCCTTGAGTTTGAAAGACGATCTAGATGCGGACTCAGTGGATTTGATGGAGTTTGTCTTGACACTAGAAGATGAATTTGGTATCGAGATCAGTGATGAGGAAATTGACCAACTTCAAAGTGTGGCAGATGTGGTCGGAACTATTAAAGGTAAGATATAGCAAAAAGCAACATGCAAGTCATGTTGTTTTTTTGTTTGCAGGAAAAAGGAAAAATTTGAAACATTTTTGTAGAAATTGCGAATATAGAGATGAGACAGAAAAAAGGAGGAACGTTTATGTATGTGACCGGTTTTTATCCATGGTTCATTAAGTGGTTTTTAAAATAAAAATGAAATAGTTGTTCATTTTCGAATTGTTTTTCGAATAGATAGGTAAGGAAAAAGGAAGGAGACTACGCGATGCATTTACCAATCTTATTGCCATGGTTTATCAAATGGTATTTAAAATAAATGAAATTTACCTGTTCATTTTAAATCACTTCTCGAATAGATAAGTGAGAAGAAAAGGAAGGAAAAAAGATTTCAGTAATTTATCCAATCTGGTTTTTAAAATGGTTTAAGAGCTAGAAGTCGTAAACTAAAAAATAGAAATAAAGGAGGAAAAAGATGGCAAATTTTGACAAAATGGAACAAAACTTTGTAGCTCTTACAGAAGAAGAGTTGATGGATGTGGATGGGGGTTCTGTTACTGCTGTGGTAGTAGGAGGTATCTTACTTATTGGCGGTATTGCTTGGGGATACTTTATGTGATAATAGGAGGATAAAATGAATATGAATAATTTAAATAAATGGACAGAATTGACAGAAGAAGAATTGATGAATACAGAAGGTGGCTTAATTACCATAGCCATGATTGCTGGAGGAGTAGCAATTTTCCTTGGTGGTCGATTAATTGGTCAAGATTTAAAACGTAAATTTGGATAAAAGTAGACTTGTATGAAAAATCTAAAAAATTTAATAGGCGTGCTTTTAATCATTTTTGGAGTACTCTGTGTGCTAGGTGATTTAAATGTAATTACCTTTAAAGTTGATCAGTATGTAGGCTCGGAATTATGGATTCCGATCCTTATTTTAATGATGAGTTATTTGGATTCAAGCAAAAACAAGGTTTAAAGAGAACTATTGTTAGTGTGTGGCAAATACTATTGAATAGTCATCTTTTAGTTACTACCAATAAAAAATGGAGAAATAAATGAAGATTTCAGAAGAATTTTCAGTAATTATTATATCAGCTTCAGGAATAGTAGGGCTTTTGGTTGGAGTAGCTATTGGATTAGCCAGTATTATTTAAAAAGGAGAGAGAAAAATGAAAAAACTGGATGAAAAATTTGACATCATGACAGAAGCAGACTTATCTGTCACTGAGGGAGGCTTCATTGTTACTACTTCCACAGCAATAGCTTGGGGTGTATTAGGAGTAGCTTCTTATATGTATGGGCGTTATCTAGGAAGTAGACGCTAAGCTAAAAATTTGGGATAAAGTATGTAAGGAAATCAATTATGAATCACAACCTTAATCTCAATACACTCTTGCCTAAATTAGCCACTATAGTTCCTTTGTTGGCAATTGGTCTGCATCTCGCACTTCATGTGATTCGTACATGTTCATTAGTATCCTTTGATTGGCAATGAACTTTAGTTGGCTTGCTTGCGTCGGGCTATTTTGGTATTTTTTGCAGAGATTTGTCAAAAGATAATCAAAACTATAAATGATGAATCTGAATGAAAAGGATTTTGTGCATGTAAATGGCGGAGTTTTTCCGCCTTTCTTGTCAGGTAAATAGGAGTCTACCATGAAAAAATTCTTATTAGGATTTGCTGAGGGATATTTTATCGTATCACTCATTATCTATATCGCAACGTATTTGATTTTGAAAAACCCGATCAATACCTTGTTTTATCCAGAAACCTATCCTGTTCTGTTAGGATTGTTTTATGTAGGGTACAAGTACAAAACAAAAGAAAGTAAGATTGAGAATTGATGGACCATCAGATTGGAGTTTGAGATGAAAGTCGCTCAATTGCTACGAAAAGCTTGGCCAGAGTTTATTGTATTATTTAGCTCGATGGCTTATCTAATTATTAGAATCGTAGCTGATGTAAACAAAATACATCTACCTACATGGTTTGAATATTTTGATATACCTACGATTTCATTATTCTTAATGACCTTTATCTTACTTTATAGAAGTGAAGAAAAAGATGACAAGTAGTGACAATATGAGTCGGATTTCTGTAGCTCCAGCATAAAAGCAATCTTGGAGTGTTAGACTAAAGAAACATAATCTGCATTTAGTGAGGAAGGTATCCGTATGTTAAAAAAGAAGTGATCTTATTAGGGGGGATTCTACTAGTACGCATTGTACTTTCTATCATTCAAGTTTTAATGGACTATAAGCTATTACTAGGAAAGTATAGTGTAAATTTCATGGAAGTTTCAGATCTGTTTTCTTATCCTATACTTCTTTTAATTATTTACATAGCGGTAAAATACCATACTATTCTCAAAAGAGAAAGTAAAGAAAGTAATGAGAACCGAAATGAATAAGATTTTAAAATCCTTCATTGTATTTATTTTTCTATTTTTAATGAATATTCTCATCTTTACGATACTAGCAACTCTTGGATTTCAGGTGACAATGAGTGAAAGTAGTTATCTGGTGCCCCCTGTGTTTGCTTTTATCGTTTTATACACCATTCACAAAAGAAGTGGGAAAGGTAAGAAATCTCTGTAATTGAATGTTCTAGGCAGGACTCTTGTTCTGCCTATTTTCTTTGGCTAAAAGTGCTGTTCAGGTATGAATATTGTTTTTTCAGAAATAATTTTCCGATTTCTTCTTTGTTTGGTTAAAATAATCTTACAAAGTTTTTTAAGAATTGGTTAGAAAAAAGGAGATGGATATGAAATTTGGGAAAAGACACTATCGTCCCCAGGTGGATCAGATGGATTGTGGCGTGGCTTCCTTGGCTATGGTCTTTGGCTATTATGGTAGTTATTACTCCTTGGCCCATCTACGAGAGTTGGCCAAGACGACCATGGATGGGACGACTGCTTTGGGGCTTGTAAAGGTGGCAGAGGAGCTTGGCTTTGAGACGCGGGCTATCAAGGCGGATATGACGCTCTTTGATCTGCCTGATTTGACCTTTCCTTTTGTGGCCCATGTGCTCAAGGAAGGGAAATTGCTCCACTACTATGTGGTGACAGGTCAGGATAAGAAGACCATCCATATCGCTGATCCAGATCCTGGTGTCAAGCTAACCAAGATTTCCCGTGAGCGATTTGCGCAAGAGTGGACAGGGGTCAGTCTCTTTATGGCGCCATCTCCAGACTATAAACCTCATAAGGAGAAAAAACAGGGGCTCCTATCCTTCTTGCCCATCTTATTCAAACAGCGTGGCTTAATTACCAATATCGTACTAGCGACACTCTTGGTAACCCTGATTAACATTGTGGGTTCTTATTATCTGCAGTCTATCATTGATACCTATGTGCCAGATCAGATGCGTTCGACGCTGGGTATCATCTCTATTGGTTTGGTCATCGTCTATATTCTCCAGCAGATTTTGTCTTATGCTCAGGAGTATCTCTTACTTGTTTTGGGGCAACGCCTGTCAATTGATGTGATTTTGTCTTATATCAAGCATGTTTTTCACCTGCCAATGTCCTTTTTCGCGACACGCAGGACAGGAGAAATCGTATCTCGTTTTACAGATGCCAATAGTATCATTGACGCGCTAGCGTCGACCATTCTGTCGATTTTCCTAGATGTGTCGACGATTTTGATTATTTCGCTTGTCTTGTTTTCACAAAATATGATGCTCTTTTTCATTAGTCTGCTTGCCCTTCCCATCTATACAGTGATTATCTTTGTCTTTATGAAACCTTTTGAAAAGATGAATCGGGATACAATGGAAGCCAATGCGGTTCTGTCTTCTTCTATCATCGAGGATATCAACGGTATTGAGACCATTAAGTCTTTGACCAGTGAAAGTTCGCGCTATCAAAAGATTGACAAGGAATTTGTGGCTTATCTGAAAAAATCTTTTACCTATAGTCGGGCAGAAAGCCAGCAAAAGGCACTGAAAAAAGTTGCCCAGCTCCTGCTCAATGTTGCTGTTCTCTGGATGGGAGCTATTCTCGTCATGGATGGGAAAATGAGTTTGGGCCAGCTGATTACCTATAACACCCTGCTCGTTTACTTTACCAATCCTTTGGAAAATATCATCAACCTGCAAACCAAGCTTCAGACAGCGCAGGTTGCCAATAACCGTCTGAATGAGGTTTATCTAGTAGCTTCGGAGTTTGAGGAGAAGAAAACGGTCGAAGATTTGAGGATGATGAAAGGAGATATGACTTTCAATCAGGTTCACTACAAGTATGGCTATGGTCGAGATGTTTTGTCGGATATCAATTTGACCATTCCGCAAGGTTCTAAAGTGGCTTTCGTGGGAATTTCAGGATCAGGCAAGACAACTTTGGCCAAGATGATGGTTAATTTTTACGACCCAAGTCAGGGGGAGATTAGTCTGGGTGGTGTCAATCTCAATCAGATTGACAAAAAGGCTTTGCGCCAGTACATTAACTATCTGCCTCAACAGCCCTATGTCTTTAACGGAACGATTTTGGAGAATCTTCTCCTTGGAGCCAAGGAGGGGACGACTCAGGAAGATATCTTACGGGCGGTTGAATTGGCAGAGATTCGGGAGGATATTGAGCGCATGCCACTGAATTATCAGACAGAATTAACTTCGGATGGGGCTGGAATTTCAGGTGGACAACGTCAGCGAATCGCTCTGGCGCGAGCTCTTTTAACGGATGCGCCTGTCTTGATATTGGATGAGGCGACCAGCAGTCTGGATATCTTGACAGAGAAGCGGATTGTGGATAATCTCATGGCTTTAGATAAGACCTTGATTTTCATCGCCCACCGCTTGACCATTGCTGAGCGGACAGAGAAGGTTCTTGTCTTGGATCAGGGTAAGATTGTCGAAGAAGGCAATCATGCTGATTTGCTGGCTCGAGATGGCTTTTACGCCCATTTGGTGAATAGCTAGAAAGAGGAGAAGATGAAACCAGAATTTTTAGAAAGTGCGGAGTTTTACCATCGTCGTTACCATAATTTTTCCAGTCGCGTGATTTTACCTATGTCGCTTCTGCTCGTGTTTCTGCTAGGATTTGCAGTCTTTGCAGAGAAGGAGATTAGTTTGTCTACCAGAGCCACTGTCGAACCTAGTCGGATCATTGCCAACATCCAGTCGACTAGCAATCAACGGATTGTGGCAAATTATCTGGAAGAGAACAAGTTGGTCAAGCAGGGGGATCTACTCGTTCAGTACCAGCAAGGGGCGGAAGCTGTTCAAGCTGAAGCATACGCCAATCAGTTGGAGATGTTAAAGGATCAAAAAAAGCAGTTGGGTTATTTGCAATCCAGTTTAAAAGAAGGGACTGATCAATTTCCAGAGGCGGATAAGTTTGGATACCAGGAGATGTTTCGAGACTATCTCAGCCAAGCTAGTAGTCTTAGAAGTAATGTTTCTCAGCAAAATGCCAGCATCTCCTCGCAGAATGCAGCAGCAAGTCAGAGTCAGGCCGAGATTGGCAATCTTATCAGCCAAACACAGGATAAAATTCGAGATTACAAAACAGCTAAGTCAGCGATTGAAACAGGAGCTCAACTGGATAGTCAAAATGCAGCCTACTCATTTTATCAGACCTATAAAAACCAAGGTGAAGAAGATCCGCAAGCTAAATCGCAAGTTATTGCACAGGTGGATGCACAAATCACCCAGCTAGAGTCTAGTTTAGCTACTTATCGTGTGCAGTATGCGGGATCTGGGGCTCAACAAGCCTACGCAACGGGACTGGATAGTCAACTTGAATCCCTCAAGTCTCAGCACCTAGTCAAAGTCGGCCAGGAATTAACCCTTTTGGATCAGAAAATTTTAGAAGCAGAGTCGGGTAAGAAAGTCCAAGGAGGTCTGCTGGACAAGGGGAAAATTACAGCAAGTGAGGATGGGGTGCTTCACCTTAATCCTGAAACCAGTGATTCTACAATGGTTGCAGAGGGGACCTTGCTAGCCCAACTCTATCCATCCTTGGAAAAAGAAGGCAAAACTAAACTCACGGCTTATCTCAGTTCAAAAGATGTTGCAAGGCTCAAAGTAGGTGATTCTGTTCGCTTTACCACAACCAAGGATGCCAACAAAGAGCTCGTTCTTGTTTCTGCGATTACGAATATTGATGCGACAGCTACCAAGACTGAAAAGGGAAATTTCTTTAAAATAGAGGCGGAGACAAGTCTGACTCCTGAACAGGCAGAAAAACTTCGCTACGGTTCAGAAGGACGTTTGACACTAATCACAGGAAA
Organism: Streptococcus oralis; assembly: GCF_026782285.1. GTDB lineage: Bacteria > Bacillota > Bacilli > Lactobacillales > Streptococcaceae > Streptococcus > Streptococcus oralis_CG. Next base: position 69,286 of record NZ_JAKUWG010000010.1, on the reverse strand, counting down.
GAAGAGTTATTTGCGCTATTATTGGGATCAATTTTTGAATAGAGAATAATGTTTGTCTTTAACGCAATATTATACTTTTAAAACTGTAAAATGTTTTGATTTTACAGTTTTTCTTAATATTAAAAAGAGCTAACTCCGACGTCGTTCGCAAATTCTTGCTATTTCCGTTATTTTGTAGTAGAATGAAGTAAAGAAATACGAAAGGCGAACTTTAAAATGTCAAAAAAACTGATCTATTCGGGAAAAGCCAAGGATATCTATACAACTGAGGATGAAAATCTCATTATTTCGACTTACAAAGACCAGGCGACTGCTTTCAACGGTGTCAAGAAGGAGCAGATTGTGGGCAAGGGAGTGTTAAATAATCAGATTTCATCTTTTATTTTTGAGAAATTAAATGCGGCTGGTGTAGCGACTCACTTTGTGGAGAAACTTTCGGACACGGAACAACTCAATAAAAAGGTTGAGATTATTCCTTTGGAAGTTGTGCTCCGCAACTACACGGCTGGTTCCTTTTCAAAACGTTTTGGCGTAGATGAAGGTATCGCATTTGAGACTCCGATTGTCGAATTTTACTATAAAAATGATGATTTGGATGATCCCTTTATTAATGATGAGCATGTGAAATTCCTTAAAATTGCGGATGACCAGCAGATTGCCTACTTGAAGGAAGAAACGCGTCGTATCAATGAACTTTTGAAGGCTTGGTTTGCTGAGATTGGCCTCAAATTGATTGACTTTAAGCTAGAGTTCGGTTTTGACAAGGATGGCAATATTATCTTGGCAGACGAATTTTCACCAGATAACTGCCGTTTGTGGGATGCGGATGGCAACCACATGGACAAGGATGTTTTCCGTAGGGGATTGGGAGAACTAACCGATGTTTACGAAGTTGTCTGGGAAAAGTTGCAGGAATTGAAATAACACCTAAAGGTCATTTAGGAATATTGCAAGAGCTGAAATAAAGGAATAAGAATTGATGGATAAACGTATTTTTGTTGAAAAAAAGGCTGATTTTCAGGTCAAGTCAGAGAGTTTGGTAAGAGAACTCCAGCACAACTTGGGACTGTCAACTTTGAAAAGTATTCGCATCGTGCAAGTTTATGATGTCTTTGATTTGGCAGAGGACTTGTTTGAGCCTGCAGAGAAACACATCTTCTCTGAACAGGTGACAGACCATGTCTTGGATGAAGCGGCTGTGCAGGCGGATTTTGTCAATTATGCATTCTTTGCCATTGAAAGTTTGCCAGGACAGTTTGACCAGCGCGCAGCTTCTTCACAGGAAGCCTTGCTTTTGCTGGGAAGTTCGAGTGACGTGACGGCCAACACAGCTCAACTTTACTTGGTTAATAAAGATATTGATGCGACTGAGTTAGAAGCGGTCAAGAACTACCTGCTTAATCCAGTTGATTCTCGTTTCAAGGACATCACGACAGGGATTGCCAAGCAGGAATTTTCAGAGTCAGACAAGACTATTCCAAAATTGACTTTCTTTGAAAGCTATACGGCAGAAGACTTTGCCCGCTACAAGGCCGAGCAAGGGATGGCCATGGAAGTGGATGATTTGCTCTTTATCCAAGACTATTTCAAATCAATCGGGCGCGTGCCGACTGAGACGGAACTCAAGGTTTTGGACACTTACTGGTCCGACCACTGCCGTCACACGACTTTTGAGACAGAGTTGAAACAGATTGATTTCTCAGCTTCTCAATTCCAAAAGCAATTGCAAGCGACTTATGACAAGTATATTGCCATGCGTGATGAGTTGGGGCGTTCGGAGAAACCACAAACCTTAATGGATATGGCGACTATTTTCGGTCGTTATGAGCGTGCTAATGGGCGTTTGGACGACATGGAAGTGTCTGACGAAATCAATGCCTGCTCGGTTGAAATCGAAGTGGACGTTGATGGTGTCAAGGAACCTTGGCTCCTTATGTTTAAAAACGAAACCCACAACCACCCAACGGAAATTGAACCATTTGGTGGAGCGGCTACCTGTATCGGTGGTGCCATTCGTGACCCGTTGTCAGGGCGTTCATACGTTTACCAAGCTATGCGTATCTCAGGCGCTGGTGACATTACAGCATCAATTTCAGAAACTCGCGCTGGGAAATTGCCACAACAAGTCATTTCTAAAACAGCGGCTCATGGTTATTCTTCGTATGGTAACCAAATTGGTCTTGCAACGACTTACGTTCGTGAGTATTTCCACCCAGGCTTTGTAGCTAAACGCATGGAGCTTGGTGCCGTTGTTGGGGCTGCTCCCAAGGGCAACGTTGTCCGTGAAAAACCTGAAGCGGGCGATGTGGTTATCCTTCTCGGTGGTAAAACTGGTCGTGATGGTGTCGGTGGTGCGACAGGTTCTTCTAAGGTTCAAACAGTTGAGTCTGTAGAGACTGCTGGTGCTGAGGTTCAAAAAGGGAATGCCATCGAAGAGCGCAAGATCCAACGCCTTTTCCGTAATGGCGATGTCACTCGTCTCATCAAGAAGTCCAATGACTTTGGAGCAGGCGGTGTATGTGTGGCTATCGGTGAATTGGCAGATGGTCTTGAAATCGACCTTAATAAGGTTCCTCTTAAATACCAAGGCTTGAATGGTACAGAAATTGCTATCTCTGAATCACAAGAACGGATGGCAGTTGTGGTGCGTCCTGAAGACGTAGATTCCTTCGTTGCCGAATGTAACAAAGAAAATATTGATGCTGTTGTGGTTGCGACAGTCACTGAAAAACCAAATCTTGTCATGCACTGGAATGGCGAAACGATTGTCGACTTGGAGCGTCGTTTCCTTGATACCAATGGTGTGCGTGTCGTTGTCGATGCCAAGGTTGTGGACAAGGATGTCAAGCTTCCAGAAGAACGCACAACAAGCGCTGACACACTTGAAGCTGATACCCTTGCGGTTCTGTCTGACCTCAACCATGCGAGCCAAAAAGGTTTACAAACCATCTTTGACTGCTCGGTCGGTCGTTCAACGGTCAATCACCCACTTGGTGGTCGCTACCAACTCACACCAACTGAGGCATCTGTGCAGAAATTGCCAGTTCAACACGGGGTGACTCACACTGCGTCTGTCATGGCGCAAGGATTCAATCCATATGTGGCAGAATGGTCTCCATACCACGGTGCGGCTTATGCGGTTATCGAAGCAACTGCTCGTTTAGTGGCTGCTGGTGCAAACTGGTCCAAGGCTCGTTTCTCTTACCAAGAGTATTTCGAACGCATGGACAAGCAGGCAGAGCGTTTTGGTCAGCCGGTAGCAGCTCTCCTAGGTTCTATTGAAGCACAAATCCAACTTGGCTTGCCATCTATCGGTGGTAAGGACTCTATGTCTGGTACCTTTGAAGAATTAACCGTACCACCAACCTTGGTTGCTTTTGGGGTGACGACAGCAGATAGCCGCAAGGTGCTCTCTCCTGAGTTCAAGACTGCTGGTGAAAATATCTACTACATTCCAGGCCAAGCCCTCTCTGCAGAGATTGATTTTGACTTGATTAAGTCTAACTTTGCTCAGTTTGAAGCCATCCTAGCTGACCACAAAGTCACATCTGCATCAGCTGTCAAATACGGAGGTGTCCTTGAAAGCTTGGCTCTTGCTACCTTTGGGAACCATATCGGTGCAGAGGTGACCTTGCCTGAACTTGAAACAGCTTTGACAGCACAATTGGGCGGATTTGTCTTCACATCTCCTGAAGAAATCGCTGGAGTGGAAAAGATTGGTCAAACGAGCACAGACTTTACACTCCTTGTCAACGGTGTGAAGCTAGATGGACACAAACTTGACAGTGCCTTCCAAGGTAAACTGGAAGAAGTCTACCCAACTGAATTTGCCCAAGCGAAAGAACTGGACGAAGTTCCAGCTGTCGCTTCTAACGCAGTCATCAAAGCTAAAGAAACTATTGAAAAACCTGTGGTTTACATCCCAGTATTTCCAGGAACCAACTCAGAATATGACTCAGCTAAGGCCTTCGAAAAAGAAGGTGCAGAGGTCAACTTGGTGCCATTCGTGACCTTGAATGAAGAAGCCATTGTCAAGTCAGTTGAAACCATGGTTGACAATATCGACAAGGCTAACATTCTCTTCTTTGCAGGTGGCTTCTCGGCTGCGGATGAGCCAGATGGATCAGCTAAGTTTATTGTCAATATCCTTCTTAATGAAAAAGTGCGTGCAGCCATTGATAGCTTTATCGCTCGTGGTGGCTTGATTATCGGTATCTGTAATGGATTCCAAGCCTTGGTCAAATCAGGTCTTCTTCCATACGGAAACTTCGAGGATGCCAGCAGTACTAGCCCAACCCTCTTCTACAATGATGCCAACCAACACGTGGCTAAGATGGTGGAAACTCGGATTGCCAATACCAACTCGCCATGGTTGGCTGGTGTGCAAGTGGGCGATATCCACGCTATTCCTGTTTCGCACGGTGAAGGGAAGTTTGTCGTGACAGCTGAGGAATTTGCAGAGCTCCGTGAAAATGGTCAAATCTTTAGCCAATACGTTGACTTTGACGGCAAACCAAGTATGGAATCTAAGTACAATCCAAATGGTTCTGTAAATGCTATCGAGGGGATTACCAGCAAGAACGGTCAAATCATCGGTAAAATGGGACACTCAGAACGTTATGAAGACGGTCTCTTCCAAAACATCCCAGGAAATAAAGACCAGCACCTGTTCGCATCGGCGGTTAAATACTTTACTGGAAAATAAGATTTGCGGTTTTTCCGATAGACAATATCTGTAATGTAAAAGCCATGTAGATCTAGCTCTTGGTGTTACACAAATAAAAATTAGGTATAAAAAATGACATACGAAGTAAAATCTCTTAATGAAGAATGTGGTGTTTTCGGTATCTGGGGACATCCAGATGCTGCGAAAATGGCCTATTTTGGGCTCCACAGTCTTCAGCACCGTGGTCAGGAAGGGGCAGGAATTCTCTCCAATGATCAAGGACAATTGAAGCGCCATCGCGATATGGGGCTCTTATCAGAAGTGTTCAGAAATCCAGCTAATTTGGATAAACTAACTGGAACGAGCGCGATTGGCCATGTGCGTTACGCGACTGCTGGCGAAGCTTCTGTGGATAACATCCAGCCCTTCCTCTTTCGCTTTCATGATATGCAGTTTGGGCTGGCTCACAACGGAAACTTGACCAATGCCGAATCGCTCAAGAAAGAATTGGAACAAAGAGGTGCTATTTTCAGCTCAACCTCTGATTCAGAAATCTTAGCCCACCTCATTCGTCGGAGTCACAATCCGAACTTGATGGGTAAAATCAAGGAAGCACTCAGTCTCGTCAAAGGTGGCTTTGCTTATATCCTGCTATTTGAGGACAAGTTGGTTGCGGCCCTTGACCCTAATGGCTTCCGCCCTCTTTCTATTGGGAAAATGGCAAACGGAGCGGTGGTTGTATCCTCTGAAACCTGTGCTTTTGAGGTTATTGGTGCTGAGTGGATTCGAGATTTGAAGCCTGGAGAGATTGTGATCATTGATGATAAGGGCATCCAGTATGATAGCTATACAGATGATACACAGTTGGCGATTTGCTCTATGGAGTATATCTATTTTGCTCGTCCTGACTCCAATATCCACGGTGTCAATGTCCATACAGCCCGCAAACGTATGGGGGCTCAATTGGCGCGTGAATTTAAGCACGAAGCGGATATCGTGGTCGGTGTGCCAAATTCCTCACTCAGCGCAGCTATGGGATTTGCGGAGGAGTCTGGTCTGCCAAATGAAATGGGGCTCATTAAAAATCAATACACGCAACGTACCTTTATCCAACCGACTCAAGAATTGCGGGAGCAAGGGGTGCGGATGAAACTGTCTGCCGTTTCGGGTGTTGTCAAAGGCAAACGTGTAGTGATGATTGATGATTCCATTGTTCGCGGGACGACCTCTCGCCGTATCGTTCAGCTTTTGAAAGAAGCGGGTGCGTCCGAGGTTCACGTTGCTATTGGAAGTCCAGCGCTAGCTTATCCATGTTTCTACGGGATTGATATCCAGACGCGTCAGGAGCTGATTGCGGCTAATCATACGGTCGAAGAAACTCGCCAAATCATTGGAGCAGATAGCCTGACCTATCTTTCTGTTGAAGGTTTGATTGATTCGATTGGTATTGAAACAGATGCGCCGAACGGTGGTCTCTGTGTCGCTTACTTTGACGGCGACTACCCAACTCCTCTCTACGACTATGAGGAAGACTATCGTAGCAGTTTGGATGAAAAGACCAGTTTTTACAAATAAGCTATTCTTCATAAAAGAAAAGGAATAAACAAATGACAAATAAAAATGCTTATGCGCAATCCGGTGTGGATGTTGAAGCGGGTTATGAAGTTGTTGAACGGATCAAAAAGCACGTGGCTCGTACAGAACGCGCAGGTGTTATGGGAGCTCTAGGTGGTTTCGGTGGCATGTTTGACCTTTCAAAAACAGGTGTCAAAGAGCCGGTCTTGATCTCAGGGACTGACGGTGTCGGAACCAAGCTCATGTTGGCTATCAAGTATGACAAGCACGATACCATCGGACAGGACTGTGTGGCCATGTGTGTCAATGACATCATCGCTGCAGGTGCGGAGCCTCTTTACTTCCTTGACTACGTCGCGACAGGGAAGAATGAACCAGCTAAACTAGAACAAGTGGTTGCTGGTGTGGCAGAAGGTTGTGTGCAGGCAGGCGCTGCCCTCATCGGTGGGGAAACAGCTGAAATGCCTGGTATGTATGGTGAAGATGACTACGACTTGGCTGGTTTTGCAGTCGGTGTGACTGAAAAATCTCAAATCATCGATGGTTCAAAAGTAGCTGAAGGCGATGTTCTTCTCGGACTTGCTTCAAGTGGGATTCACTCAAATGGTTACTCACTCGTCCGTCGCGTCTTTGCGGACTACACAGGTGAGGAAGTCTTGCCAGAATTGGAAGGCAAGCAACTCAAGGAAGTCCTTCTTGAGCCGACTCGTATCTATGTTAAGGCTGTCTTGCCACTCATCAAGGAAGGGTTGGTCAACGGTATTGCCCACATCACGGGTGGTGGCTTTATCGAGAATGTCCCTCGCATGTTTTCAGATGACTTGGCTGCGGAAATTGAAGAAGACAAAGTTCCAGTGCTTCCGATTTTCAAGGCCCTTGAAAAATACGGTGAAATCAAGCATGAAGAAATGTTTGAAATCTTCAATATGGGTGTTGGACTCATGTTGGCAGTTAGCCCTGAAAATGTAGGTCGTGTCAAAGAATTGCTGGATGAACCAGTCTATGAAATTGGTCGCATCGTTAAGAAAGAAAACGAAAGTGTCATCATCAAATGAAAAAAATAGCGGTTTTTGCCTCTGGTAATGGCTCAAATTTTCAGGTGATTGCCGAAGAATTTCCGGTAGAGTTTGTCTTTTCAGACCATCGTGACGCCTATGTGCTCGAGCGTGCAGACAAGCTTGGCATTCTGTCCTATGCTTTTGAACTAAAGGAGTTTGAGAACAAGGCAGACTATGAAGCAGCCCTTGTCGAACTCTTGGAAGAACACCAGATTGACTTGGTTTGCCTCGCCGGCTACATGAAAATCGTTGGGCCAACCTTGTTGGCAGCTTATGAAGGTCGAATTACCAACATTCATCCAGCCTACCTGCCCGAATTTCCAGGAGCTCATGGGATTGAGGACGCTTGGAATGCTGGGGTTGCTGAGAGTGGTGTGACCATTCACTGGGTGGACTCTGGTGTGGATACAGGAAAGGTTATCAAACAAGTCCGTGTGCCACGGCTATCTGATGATACCATCGACAGTTTTGAAGCTCGCATTCATGAGGCAGAGTACAAGTTGTATCTAGAGGTTATTAGAGAATTGTTGGACAAGTAAATGAAAGGAAAAAACATGACTAAACGCGCCTTAATCAGCGTCTCAGATAAAGCGGGCATTGTTGAATTTGCCCAAGAACTTAAAAAACTCGGTTGGGAGATTATCTCGACAGGTGGGACAAAGGTTGTCCTTGACAATGCTGGTGTGGAGACCATTGCGATCGATGATGTGACTGGTTTCCCAGAAATGATGGACGGTCGTGTCAAGACCCTTCATCCAAATATCCATGGTGGTCTTTTGGCTCGTCGTGATCTTGGAAGCCATCTTCAAGCGGCTAAAGACAATAAGATCGAATTGATTGACCTTGTAGTGGTCAACCTTTATCCATTCAAGGAAACGATTCTCAAACCAGATGTGACGTACGCTGATGCGGTTGAAAACATCGATATCGGCGGGCCTTCTATGCTTCGTTCAGCGGCTAAAAACCACGCTAGCGTAACGGTTGTGGTAGACCCTGCTGACTATGCAGTGGTGCTTGACGAATTGGCAGCAAATGGTGAAACTACTTATGAAACTCGTCAACGTTTGGCAGCCAAGGTTTTCCGTCACACAGCGGCTTATGACGCCTTGATTGCAGAGTATTTTACAGCTCAAGTCGGAGAAAGCAAGCCAGAAAAACTGACCTTGACTTATGACCTCAAGCAACCAATGCGTTACGGTGAAAACCCTCAACAGGATGCAGACTTCTACCAAAAAGCCTTGCCGACTGACTATTCGATTGCTTCAGCGAAACAGCTCAACGGTAAGGAATTGTCCTTTAATAACATTCGTGACGCGGATGCGGCCATTCGTATCATCCGTGACTTCAAAGACCGTCCAACCGTTGTGGCTTTGAAACACATGAACCCATGTGGGATTGGTCAAGCTGATGACATCGAGACTGCTTGGGACTACGCTTATGAGTCTGACCCAGTTTCTATCTTTGGTGGGATCGTCGTTCTCAACCGTGAGGTGGATGCTGCGACTGCTGAGAAGATGCACGGCGTTTTCCTTGAGATCATCATCGCACCAAGCTATACGGATGAAGCGCTAGCCATTTTGACCAACAAAAAGAAAAACTTGCGGATCCTGGCCTTGCCATTTGACGCTCAAGATGCCAGTGAAGTGGAAGCAGAATACACAGGTGTGGTTGGTGGACTCCTCGTTCAAAACCAAGACGTGGTCAAAGAAAGCCCGGCTGACTGGCAGGTGGTAACCAAACGCCAACCAACCGAGACAGAAGCAACCGCCCTTGAGTTCGCTTGGAAAGCAATTAAATACGTCAAATCAAACGGGATCATCATAACCAACGACCACATGACACTTGGTGTTGGCCCAGGTCAAACTAACCGTGTGGGCTCAGTCCGCATCGCCATTGACCAAGCTAAAGACCGTCTTGATGGGGCTGCCCTTGCTTCAGATGCCTTCTTCCCATTTGCCGATAATGTGGAAGAAATCGCCAAAGCAGGTATCAAAGCCATCATCCAGCCAGGTGGCTCCGTCCGTGACCAAGAATCCATCGAAGCAGCGGACAAATACGGCTTGACTATGGTCTTCACAGGCGTGAGACATTTTAGACATTAAAAAGATAAAAGGGAAGAAAACAGTTTCTTTCCTTTTTTGGCTTAAAATGCTAAGTGAAACAAGATTAAAGCGAACGTTTGTGGTATAATGTTAGTAAATAATTCGCAAAAGAGGTTGAAAGATGAAGCTGTTAGTTGTAGGTTCAGGAGGTCGTGAACATGCGATTGCCAAGAAGTTGCTTGAGTCAAAAGACGTTGAAAAAGTTTTTGTAGCTCCTGGAAATGACGGGATGCCTCTGGATGGTTTGGAATTGGTAAATATCTCTATTTCCGAACATTCTAAGTTGATTAAATTTGCAAAGGCCAACGATATTGCTTGGACCTTCATCGGGCCAGATGATGCCCTTGCTGCTGGGATTGTAGATGATTTTAACAAATCTGGGCTCAAGGCTTTTGGTCCGACTAGGACTGCAGCGGAGCTGGAGTGGTCCAAGGATTTTGCTAAGGAAATCATGGTCAAATATGACGTTCCAACAGCAGCCTATGGCACATTTTCAGATTTCGAGGCAGCTAAGGTTTATATCGAGGAGAAAGGCGCTCCAATCGTTGTCAAGGCAGATGGTTTGGCACTTGGGAAGGGTGTCGTCGTTGCGGAGACGGTTGAGCAAGCCGTCGAAGCTGCTCACGAGATGCTTTTAGACAATAAATTCGGTGATTCTGGTGCGCGTGTGGTTATCGAGGAATTCCTTGAAGGAGAGGAATTTTCACTTTTTGCCTTTGTCAATGGTGACAAGTTCTACATCATGCCAACAGCTCAGGACCACAAACGTGCCTATGATGGCGACAAGGGGCCTAACACGGGCGGTATGGGAGCTTATGCGCCAGTTCCTCACTTGCCACAGAGCGTGGTTGACACAGCGGTTGACACTATTGTCAAGCCAGTCCTTGAGGGCATGATCCAGGAAGGGCGCCCCTATCTTGGTGTTCTTTATGCAGGGCTTATCTTGACAGCTGATGGACCTAAGGTTATCGAGTTCAACGCTCGTTTTGGTGATCCTGAAACTCAGATTATCTTGCCTCGTTTGACATCTGACTTTGCACAAAATATCACGGATATCCTCGATGGCAAGGAGCCGAACATCACGTGGACGGACAAGGGTGTGACTCTGGGTGTGGTTGTCGCATCCAAGGGCTACCCGTTAGACTATGAAAAGGGTGTGGAATTGCCAGCTAAAACCGATGGCGACATCATCACCTACTATGCAGGGGCTAAGTTTGCGGAAAATAGCAGAGCACTGCTCTCAAACGGTGGACGTGTCTACATGCTAGTTACCACAGCCGATACCGTCAAAGAAGCCCAAGAAACTATCTACCAAGAACTCTCCCAACAAAAAACAGAAGGCCTCTTTTACCGAACAGATATCGGAAGCAAGGCCATAAAAGATTAACAGACATATTTTCCATGGCGAGCGAAAGCGAGCCACTATAGAATAATCGTCGCAGTAGTGGAACTCCTAGTAGCTTTGCTACTAGGAGCGGAAAACTGGAGACCTAGGCTCCAGTTTTAGTAATGGAAAGCCTTAGGCGGTCGCTTCCGTCCCCACCACCGAAGACCATTATTAAAAAGAAAAATAAAAATTCACAGAATACGTTAATGATCGTATGGTTTGCGAGCGTTAGCGAGCTAATATAGAACAATCACCGCCGTTGTGAATGAACGATTGGATGATAAGCCAATCGTTCAGGGAAATCGGAAGACCTTGGGCTTCCGATTTAGGCATGAGACACCTTTGGTGGCTGCTGCCGTCCCTCACAACCTAAGGTGATTGTTGAAAGGAAGAAAAAGGAGAAGAAATGAAACCAGTAATTTCCATCATCATGGGCTCAAAATCCGACTGGGCAACCATGCAAAAAACAGCTGAAGTTTTAGATCGCTTCGGTGTTGCCTACGAAAAGAAAGTCGTCTCTGCCCATCGCACGCCCGACCTCATGTTTCAGCATGCCGAAGAAGCCCGCAGTCGTGGTATCAAGGTCATTATCGCAGGTGCGGGCGGCGCAGCCCATTTGCCAGGAATGGTCGCAGCCAAAACAACCCTTCCTGTCATCGGTGTACCTGTCAAATCGCGTGCTCTTAGCGGTGTGGACTCGCTCTACTCTATCGTACAGATGCCGGGTGGCGTGCCTGTGGCGACAATGGCTATCGGTGAAGCAGGTGCGACAAATGCGGCACTCTTTGCCCTCCGTCTCCTGTCAGTAGAGGATCAGGCTATCGCGACAGCGTTGGCTGATTTCGCAGAAGAACAAGGAAAAATCGCAGAGGAGTCTACAAATGAGCTCATCTAAAACAATCGGAATTATCGGTGGTGGTCAGCTGGGACAGATGATGGCCATTTCTGCTATCTACATGGGGCACAAGGTTATCGCGCTGGATCCTGCGGCGGATTGCCCGGCCTCTCGTGTGGCGGAAATCATCGTGGCTCCTTATAACGATGTGGATGCCCTCCGTCAGCTAGCTGAGCGTTGCGATGTCCTCACCTATGAGTTTGAAAATGTTGATGCTGACGGTTTGGATGCTGTCATCAGGGATGGACAACTTCCTCAAGGAACTGACCTGCTCCGCATTTCTCAAAATCGTATCTTTGAAAAGGACTTCCTTTCCAAGAAGGCCCAAGTAACGGTGGCTCCATACAAGGTTGTGAATTCTAGCCAAGACTTGGCGGAGATTGACCTGGCCAAAAACTATGTCCTCAAGACGGCGACTGGTGGCTACGATGGGCATGGGCAAAAGGTCATTCGCTCAGAAGCAGACTTGGAAGAAGCCTATGAACTAGCAGATTCAGCTGACTGTGTCTTGGAAGAATTTGTCAATTTTGACCTTGAGATTTCTGTCATCGTATCAGGAAATGGCAAGGATGTGACGGTTTTCCCAGTTCAGGAAAATATCCACCGCAACAATATCCTGTCTAAGACCATTGTGCCAGCACGCATTTCGGCTAGTCTGGCTGAAAAAGCCAAAGCTATGGCAGTGAGAATCGCTGAGCAACTCAACTTGTCTGGAACTCTCTGCGTGGAAATGTTTGCGACGGCTGATGATATTATCGTCAACGAGATTGCCCCTCGCCCACATAACTCAGGGCATTATTCAATTGAAGCTTGTGACTTCTCGCAATTCGATACTCATATTTTGGGCGTTCTGGGAGCACCGTTGCCAGAAATAAAATTACATGCTCCAGCAGTCATGCTTAACGTTCTCGGCCAACACGTCGAGGTTGCTGAGAAATATGTCGCAGAAAATCCAAGCGCCCACCTCCATATGTATGGTAAAATAGAAGCGAAGCACAACCGCAAAATGGGACATGTGACTTTGTTTAGTGATATGCCGGATAGTGTGGAAGAATTTGGGAAAGGGATTGATTTTTAAGGTTAGATGTATGGCAAGTATGAAAGAGCTATTTCCAGAATTTTATTTGGATTCATTAGATGTAAATGATTTAAATAGGGAAAAGAATAATTTAATCGTTTTTGATTCGAACTTTCTTTTAGATATACTCAGATTACCGACTGAAATTGCAGAAAAATATCTCGAAGCAATTGATAAAGTAAAGAATCACATTTTTGTTCCATATTTAGTAGGTATTGAGTTTAATTTTAATAAGAAAAAAGTAAAGATTGAGACTTTAGAAAATGTGAAAGTTTATAAAGATCGGATATCTAATTTATTACATATAGAAACAGATAAAGTTTATAAAAATCTTTGTGAATCACTACTGAAGGAAGATAACGTCAATTTTCTTAATAACAAAGTTCATAAAGAACAGATTCATAGTAATACTAAAGATAAGCTAGAAAGTTTTCGTCAGGAACTTTTAGATAAACAAGAACACATCATTAAAGATTTACATCAAACTATTGATGAAAAGTATTCTAAAGATTTAGACGAACTTACTGCTAGAGTTATTGAATTAATAGGAGATTCAGTAGCGCCAAAACGTAATCAGGAGTGGTTTGATAAGGTTCAGGAAGAAGGTGATAAGCGATATAATAATGAAACTCCACCTGGATTTAATGATAGGGAAGAAAAAAAAGGCATCATGAGAACGTATTCAAATATCTCCTACGATACTCAATACGGTGACTATATTATTTGGGAAGAAATATTACATGAGGTAGCTTCTAGAGCTCATAACGTAGGTGAAAAAGTTATCTTTGTAACTAGTGATGGGAATTCAACTAAAAAGTATGATCTCTTGTATCGAGTAAAAGGGAAAACAGTAGGTCCATACATTTCAATGTTAAACGAGATGTATGAGCTTAAAGAAGGCTACTCGATAAACGAAAGTGCTCCTTTGGGAGAAAAGTTATGTAAAAAGTTACATATTATTGATGGATTTCGATTTATGACTCTTGCAAATGATTTAAATGAGGAGCAAGTAAGATTATATGAGCCAGATAAGAGTGATAGATCTTCTACTAGAAGTGACTTTATTCTAAATAAGCCATATGTTAATTTTGAAAATCAAAGAGATAAGATTAGATTAGAGCGTCTAATTACACTTATCAAAATAAAAAGATTGGAAGAAAAATTGCTAAATGCCGATTCTGAGGAATCAGAAATTCTAAGCCAAAGAATTCGTAATTTAGAACTAGACTTGAGAACTCTAGACAGTAAAATAAGACGTTTAAATAGAAGAGCTCATATGATGGGAAAAGAAAGTGAGAGAACTTGCAATACAACTGAAATTGGGTTAGAACGACAATCTAATCTAGTTTTGGGTGAAGAAATGGATTTGAATCATAAATATATGAGCAACACTGAATTTATGAACTTATGGGGAGAGTATCAAAGACTCAGTAGATTAATTGATCTAACAAGAAACCAAATTGATATTTCAACGGATGACTTGAAGATTCAAGAATTGCTTGATGCTCTTCAGACTTATGAACAGATAATTCAACCTATAAGAAGAAAAATCGAAGAATATAGGACTGAAGATGATTCCGAGGAAGATTTATTTTAAATTTTTAAAGTAAGTATTAACAAAGACAAAATATAAAAAAATAAAGGAACAAGGGTAGTCGTATTTACCAAAACTGAATACAGGCTACAGAATTGACCATTACTATGATTCAACTCATTGTCAATGCATTTGTTGAAAAAGATAAGACTGGAGCAGTTGTTGAAGTCTTGTTTGCTAGTGCTGACCAAGATAAGGTGCAAGCTAAATATGAGGAACTAGCTGCACAATACTCTGAAAACTATTTGGCTATCTATGATGTACCACTGGATACGGATTTGAGTACACTAGATCACTATCCATCTGTATGGATTGGGAAAGAGGAATTTGAATAAGATTTCCCTCAGTTGTTTATCTGATGTGAAACATTAAAAGAAAGGAAAATTAACAACAATGATCAACCGTTACTCTCGCCCTGAGATGGCGAACATTTGGAGTGAAGAAAATAAATACCGTGCTTGGCTTGAGGTGGAAATCTTGGCTGACGAGGCATGGGCTGAGTTGGGAGAAATCCCTAAGGAACATGTGGCTTTGATTCGTGAAAAGGCGGACTTTGACATCGACCGTATTTTGGAGATTGAGCAGGAGACGCGCCACGATGTGGTGGCTTTCACGCGTGCGGTTTCTGAGACGCTTGGTGAAGAGCGCAAGTGGGTCCACTATGGGTTGACTTCTACTGACGTGGTGGATACTGCCTACGGTTACCTCTACAAGCAGGCCAACGACATCATCCGTCGTGACCTTGAAAACTTCACCAAGATCATCGCTGACAAGGCTAAGGAGCACAAGTTCACCATCATGATGGGTCGTACCCACGGTGTGCACGCAGAGCCGACAACTTTTGGTCTTAAATTGGCGACTTGGTACAGCGAAATGAAACGTAACATTGAGCGTTTCGAGCATGCGGCTGCTGGGGTGGAAGCTGGTAAGATTTCTGGTGCGGTTGGGAACTTTGCCAACATCCCACCATTCGTCGAGCAATACGTCTGCGATAAATTGGGTATCCGTGCTCAAGAAATCTCTACACAGGTCCTTCCTCGTGACCTTCACGCTGAGTACTTTGCAGTTCTTGCGAGCATCGCAACTTCGATCGAGCGTATGGCAACGGAGATCCGTGGTCTTCAAAAATCAGAACAACGCGAAGTGGAAGAATTCTTTGCTAAGGGGCAAAAAGGTTCATCAGCTATGCCTCACAAACGCAATCCTATCGGTTCTGAAAACATGACGGGTCTTGCGCGTGTTATCCGTGGCCATATGGTGACAGCCTATGAGAACGTCGCTCTCTGGCACGAACGCGATATTTCTCACTCATCAGCTGAGCGTATCATCACACCAGATACGACCATTTTGATTGACTACATGCTCAACCGTTTTGGAAATATCGTCAAGAACTTGACGGTCTTCCCAGAAAACATGATTCGCAACATGAACTCGACTTTCGGTCTTATCTTTAGCCAACGTGCTATGTTGACCTTGATCGAGAAAGGCATGACTCGTGAGCAAGCCTATGACTTGGTGCAACCAAAAACAGCCTACTCTTGGGACAACCAAGTGGACTTTAAACCACTGCTCGAAGCAGATCCAGAAGTGACCTCACGCCTCACTCAAGAAGAAATTGACGAAATCTTCAACCCTGCATACTACACCAAACGTGTGGATGATATCTTTGAACGTATCGGACTTGGTGATTAATCCTAACAATAAAAAGCGAGATTCAATCTCGCTTTTTTTGTATTCTTGTCGAAGGGGTTTAATCTTCTTTTCTCTTAGTGAGTCCGTAAGCTGCTAGTGTGGCCATGAGTCCTACTGCGACCAAGCCTGCAGAGTCTTGGCTTCCTGTTGCAGGGAGTTGTTTTTCATCTGCTTTGTTAGTAGTTGCTTCAGCTTGCTTAGCTTTCTCAAGGGCAGTGCCGACTTCGACAACCTGAGCGACCGCTTCCTGCGATACCGCACTATTGACAAGGGTTCTTTCTTCCTTTCCGTCAGCAGTAGTGCTAACAGAGTAGAAGACGGTACGGCGGCCATTTACTCCGGAAACGACGACTTGACTTTGTCCTTTTGGCAATTGGGGATTTTCACGTGTCACGGTAGTGAACGGAATCTCTTCTTCTTGGATGTCTAGTCTAGGTTTTGCTTCTGCAGCTGGGGCAAGACCGTGTTCATCCCCTACATGGGTAACAAGGGTTCCGACTTCAATGACTTGTGTCACTGCTTCTTGCGTTACAAGGCTATCGACAAGAGTCTTCACTTCTTTGCCATCAGCAGTAGTACTCACAGAGTAGTAATGGCTGCGACGACCGTTAGCGCCTTTAGTAACGACTTGAGTCTTCCCTTTGAGCAATTGCGGATTTTCACGTGTCACAGTAGTGAACGGAATTTCTTCTTCTTGGATGTCCAGTCTAGGTTTTGTCTCTGCGGCTGGAGCAAGACCGTGTTCATCCCCTTTGTGAGTAATAGGGGCGCCGATTTCAACCACTTGGGTCACAGGTTCTTTGGTTACTTGGCTATCTAGAACCGTTTCTGTTTGTTTCCCATTTTCAGTAAGGACAGAGATGTAATGAGTACGTTCGCCCTCTACACCTGGTGTGATGATCTTTTCCTGACCGGCTGGGAGGTTCGGATTTTCCTTCTTGATAACTTCAAATGGAATCTTTTCTGCTCTTGTGATGAGTTCCGGTTTGGTTTCAACATTGGCAGCTAGTTCGTTTTCATCGAGGCTTCCTGAGTGGGTTGCTGCTGGTTTAAGGCCTAGGCGGGCTGCCTTGAGTTTGGCTACGAGAGCATCTAACTCGGCTTGTTTGTTACGGTTGAGGTTGTAGTTGAGAGCTTCTTTAGCTGCATTTAGGGCATCCAAGCTTTCCTTGCTGTATCCATCCAAGTTTGCAGGGATTTGAGCAAGTTCCTCACGGAGGGCATTGTAGTTAGCGTGGAAGTAGTCTTTGTTATTGTCTGCAAAGGCAGTCATGAGTTCAAAAATTTCTTCTTCCTTGTACTCAGCGCTTGGTCTATCTGCCCAGATGGCAAGCATGCTTCCAACTGTTGGAAGGTCTACCTCAGGATATTTGGTAGATGCAAGCTGGTTAAATGGCACTTTACCAGAGTTTTCAAGTGCTTTTGATAGTGGGTAGGCTTCATCTGGTTTGTGATTACCTAGCACGTAGTACCAGTCTCCGTTGGTGTTGAGGAGTTTATAGCCTTTGCTTGCTAGGTACTGAGGCGTCGCAAGGTTGTAACCCCACCATCCCTTAGACCAGTAAGAGATGATGACATCCTTGTCAAACTCAACATCATCCTTGTCTTCATAGTAGAAACCATCGTTGAAGGCCATTGGTTGAAGGCCTCTTTCTTTGGCCATGGCAGCAAGGGTGTTAGAGTACTCAGCAAACTTGCCATAGAGTCCATACCATTTGAGGTAGTACCAGCCTTGCGCGTTGGTAGCATCATTGGCATATTCGTCTGTACCGTAGTTGAAGATCTTAGTCTTGCCTGCAAAGAAGTCCATGTACTTGCCGATGAGGGCTTTGACAAAGTTCATCGCCTCTTCGTTTTCAAGGTCCATAGTTGTTTTGGATACCTTGTCAAAGTTGGCTTGAGGATTCTTGATTCCAAGCTTTTCCATAGCGACGAGCATGGCATCCATGTGACCTGGGCTGTTGATCGCTGGGATGAGTCCGAGGCCTTTTGATTTTGCGTATTCAATCAATTCAGTGATTTCAGCTTGACTAAGAGTCGTTCCGTTTGGATCATCGTAGTAAGCTTTTGTTCCTTCGATGATGGCCTTTTTGACATCATCACTTGCATAAGTTTTGCCGTTAGCTGAGATGGTCATATCGTCAAGGAGGAAGCGAAGTCCATCATTTCCTAGGAGAAGATGCACATCAGAGTAGCCGAGTTCGCTCGCCTTGTCTACGATGCGTTTGAGTTGGTCGAGCGTGAAGTACTTACGTCCAGCATCGATGGAGATTACCTTGTTCTTGGCAAGTTTTTCAACTTCACGTTTCGCGTCTTCTTCTTTTTGAGCTTCTGGTGTGAAGGTCAAATTGCTGACAGCTTCTTGGAGTTTCGCGATTGCTTGGTCAATGGTGTCTTGTTGGGCACGGCTGAGGTTGCTGTCGAGTGAGCGAATGGCTTTTTCAGCTTCTTTTACAGCTGCGACACTTTCTGCAGTATAGCGGTTAAGGTCTGTTGGTACTTCTTTCAGAGCTTGCTCAGCAGACTCATAGTCGGCAGCGAAGTATTCAGCATTGGCATTGGCGAAGCTACGCATGAGTTTGAAGAGGCGTGATGGTGAATAGCGTGCAGATGGGGTATCCGCCCAAGCAGCTACCATACCCCCGATGAACGGGATAGTAGCCCCATCAGATTTTGGTACAGAAGTGATTGGAGTGTTCTTGATACCATTGAGTCCTTGGTCGAGGTTGTACCATCCTTGGCCATCGGCATTTCGTCCGAGGACGTAGTACCAAGCATCGTTGGTATTAAGGATTTGGTGGCCTTTTTCAACTAAAAGTTTAGAAGAAGCGACGTCGTATCCGCCCCATCCACCAGTCCACATAGAAACGATGATGTCTTTGTCAAAGGTTCCAAAACTAGTGTCGCTATTGTAGTAGATACCGTCGTTAAAAGCCATTGGTTTGAGACCGTGAGATTTAACGATTCGAGCAAGGTCGTTTGCGTAGGCGATAAATTTGTCATAACCCTTATCTGGGAAGCCATCTTCGGGATACCACTTGTAGGCTTGAAGAACGCTCCAACCTTTAGCATCAGTAGCGTCGTTGGCATATTCATCTAGTCCGATATTGAAAATATCAGTTTTTCCAGCAAAGTATGCAGCATACTTGTCGATCAGGGCTTTGGTAAACTCAACAGCTTCTTTGTTATCCAGGTCAACGGTACGAGCAGATTCCTTACCAAAGTAGTTGAAGTTCGGTTTTTGGATACCTAGTTCTTTCATGGCATGCAAAATCGCATCCATGTGACCAGGGCTGTTTACAGTTGGGATGAGACCAATACCTTTGTTTTTAGCATAGTTGATCAAGTCCGTCATCTGACTTTCTGTCAAATGGTTGCCATTTGGGTCCTTGTAGTAGGCATCGGTTCCGTTTTCGAGTGCACGTTTGACATCGTCACTTGCATAGGTTTTGCCATTGGCTTTGATCGTCATGTCGTCCAACATGAAACGCATGCCATCGTTTCCAACTAGTAAATGAAGATCAGTATAACCGTAGTGTTTGGCTTTGTCGATGATTTCTTTTAGTTGGTCTGGAGAGAAGTACTTGCGTCCAGCGTCGATTGAGATCATTTTTCTTTTAGCCAGTTTTTCATTTACCTGAGGTGCTCGTTCCGTACTAGGAGTGGTTACTGCAGGTGTGGCTGCTTCATTTTTCTTTTCTGAAGGAGAGTTTTCTGCAGGAATTTCAGTTGGAGCAGGACTTTCTTTCTCAGTAGTCGGTGTAGGACTAGCATTTTCTGTCACAGCTGGTGCGCTTGACTCTTCTGTTTTTGGAGCAACTGTTCGAGGAACCTCCTGGTCTTCTTTGACCTCCTCTTTTACAGGTTTGTCAGCCTTTTCTTCCAGTTTTTCTGGAACCTTAGAGTCTACAGGTTCTTCGGTTGCTCGCGGACTCTCCTGAATCGTCTGAACAGTTTCTTCAGCTGTTGGAGCTGGAGTAATCCCGTCGGCAGATACGACTTGGGCGCTAAAAGCAAATCCTATCAGTACAGAAGCTGCCCCAACCGCGTATTTACGGATGGAGAAGCGCTGTTTCTTTTCTAGTTTCATGACAAAACCTCCTTGTTATTATCATATATGATAGCGTTTACATAAAACCAATTTTATTTTATTATCTAAGGAGTAAAATGTCAAGCAGCTTTATGAAAGAACTATAATAAATGGAGGAAATCATAAGATTTAGGAAAAAATTGTCAAAAAACTAAAAACAAGGAAAATCTAGCCAATATTTAACTTGTTTTTAGTAAAAGCACTACTAATTAAAGAATTACCCTTCGTCATATGTTCATACCAAGTGGTGCATGCTATAATGAACATAGAAAAAGCCTGAGCTAGGCTCAAGCTTTTTCTTAATGACCTCGATCACACGAGATGAATTTGATTTTGTAGTAGTCTGCTCGCTTATAAGTTTCACTATAGGCAAGGACTTGGCCAGTGGCCTCAAGTTTTGTAGTCTTTGTTTGGAAGACAGTTGGAAATTGTGTATCAATTCCCAACGTAGAAGCAGCATGCTCTGGTGTTGGGAATGCGATTTCGTTGATTTCCTCAAAATGCTCATCAGTCATGTGAATGCGGTAATCCAGCTTGAAACGTTTATAGATAGAACTATAATAGTCAAGATTTGGATAGTTGGCATTGATATATTGTTCTGGAATATAAGAAGTGTGGTAGATATAGGTCACACCGTTAGTTTGACGTGTCCGTTCGATCTTGTAGTAGAACTGGTCTCCACGCAAACCAAGTTTTTCCAAATATTCAAGCTTATTTCCACGTTCGATAGAAAGGACAGTTACCTTATCGTCTTTTGTTTCAAAAATTTCTACGTCTGAAAACTCAACGAGTTTGTGCTTACGAGCGCGTGAAACAAAAGTTCCTTTTCCTTGTTGGCGGACAATATAGCCATCTTTGGCAAGGTCGTTCAAGGCACGAACAACTGTGATAGAACTGACATCATACATGGCGATCAACTCTGCTTCAGTATAAAACTTATCTCCACTCGCAAATTGACCTGAGATGATTTTATTCTTGAGTTCGTCTTTAATATATTGGTATTTTGGAATAGCCATAATTGCACCTCAATTTTTTTCTTTCTCCTTCTTTGATTTTACCACAAACACAAAGAAAATAGTAGCATTTAGATGAAAAAATAACATAATACATTAAAAATATTATTTTGCACATATATAAAAGCGCCGTTAAAACAGAGGTCATGCAAAAGCCCTCATTTCATGCTATTTTTAGACAATTTTGGTAAAAAAGAAGTAAAAAAATAGAAAAATTTTAAAGAATTTTCTAAAACCTATTGACAAATGCAAAAGATTTGATTATAGTTAATATTATAATAAATGAAAGCGCAAACTTAATTCGTCAGAGGTAATAACATGACAAGATTTAAAATTGAGGACGATTTCTATTTAGACGAAAAACCGTTCAAGATTTTGTCCGGCGCCATTCATTATTTTAGGATTCCAGCAGAGGATTGGTATCATTCTCTCTATAACTTAAAGGCGCTTGGCTTTAATACAGTCGAGACCTATGTGGCTTGGAATTTACACGAACCTGTTGAAGGGGAGTTTGATTTTGAAGGTGCCAGAAATTTGGAGAGATTTCTTCAAATTGCACAAGATCTGGGTCTCTACGCTATTGTACGCCCATCTCCATTTATCTGTGCGGAATGGGAATTTGGTGGCTTGCCGGCTTGGCTCTTGACCAAGGACATGCGAATCCGCTCGTCCGATCCGGCCTACATTGAGGCTGTTGCTCGCTATTATGACCAATTATTGCCAAGGCTTGTGCCTCGCTTGTTGGATAATGGCGGAAACATTCTCATGATGCAAGTCGAAAATGAATATGGCTCTTATGGAGAAGATAAGTCTTATCTACGAGCCATTCGGAAATTGATGGAAGACCGAGGGATTGATTGCCCACTCTTTACTTCAGATGGTCCATGGAGGGCTACTCTGAAAGCCGGAACCTTGATCGAAGACGACCTCTTTGTGACAGGGAACTTCGGTTCTAAAGCTCCGTACAACTTTTCACAGATGCAGGAATTCTTTGATGAGTATGGTAAGAAATGGCCCCTCATGTGTATGGAATTCTGGGATGGTTGGTTCAACCGTTGGAAAGAACCCATCATCACACGGGATCCTAAAGAATTGGCAGAAGCTGTTCGAGAGGTATTGGAGCAAGGCTCTATCAACCTTTACATGTTCCATGGTGGTACAAACTTTGGTTTCATGAACGGTTGCTCGGCTCGAGGAACTCTGGATTTGCCACAAGTCACATCTTACGACTATGATGCCCTTCTCGATGAAGAAGGAAATCCAACTGCTAAATACCTAGCAGTCAAGAAGATGATGGCAACACACTTCCCAGAGTATCCACAGTTGGAACCACTCTATAAGGAAAGCATGGAGATAGGATCCATTCCATTGGTCGAAAAAGTTTCCTTGTTTGAAACTCTGGATAGTCTCTCTAGTCCTACTGACAGCCTCTATCCAAAAGCGATGGAAGAACTTGGTCAAAGTTACGGCTACCTTCTCTACCGCACTGAGGCAAGTTGGGATGCAGAAGAGGAACGTCTCCGTATCATTGATGGACGTGACCGAGCTCAACTCTTTGTAGATGGTCAATGGATTGCTACTCAATACCAGACAGAGATTGGTGAAGATATCTACTGTCAAGGCAACCGAGAAGGCTTTTCAGAGATTGACATCTTGATCGAAAATATGGGGCGTGTCAACTACGGACATAAGTTCTTAGCAGATACGCAACATAAAGGAATTCGCACAGGTGTCTGCAAGGATCTACATTTCTTACTGAATTGGAAACAATATCCACTACCACTGGATAATCCTGAGAAAATTGATTTTTCAAAAGGATGGACAGAAGGACAACCAGCCTTTTACGCTTTCGACTTTACCGTTGAAGAGCCGAAGGATACCTACTTAGACTTATCTGAGTTTGGTAAGGGAGTTGCCTTTGTCAACGGGCGCCACCTAGGGCGTTTCTGGAACGTCGGCCCGACCCTCTCACTTTATATCCCTCATAGCTATCTCAAGGAAGGCGCTAACCGCATCATCATATTTGAAACTGAGGGCGAATATAAAGAAGAGATTCATTTAACTCGTAAACCTACACTAAAACACATAAAGGGGGAAAACTTATGACAATTGTAGGATGCCGTATCGATGGACGTTTGATCCACGGTCAAGTAGCCAATCTTTGGGCAGGGAAACTAAATGTTTCACGCATTATGGTTGTAGACGACGAAGTTGTTAACAACGATATTGAAAAGAGTGGTTTGAAACTTGCGACACCACCAGGTGTAAAACTTAGTATCTTGCCAGTTGAGAAAGCAGCAGCAAATATCCTTGCTGGTAAATACGATAGCCAACGTCTCTTTATCGTTGCACGTAAACCAGACCGTTTCCTTGGTTTGGTCGAAGCAGGTGTTCCGCTTGAAACACTCAACGTCGGCAATATGTCTCAAACACCAGAAACTCGCTCTATCACACGTTCTATCAACGTGGTAGACAAGGATGTGGAAGATTTCCACAAACTAGCAGAAAAAGGTGTAAAACTCACTGCTCAAATGGTTCCAAATGATCCAGTTTCAGACTTTTTGAGCTTGTTAAAATAGGAAAAAATTTTTAGGAGGTCATTGTTATGATACAATGGTGGCAAATTTTACTTCTCACTTTGTACTCAGCTTATCAAATCTGTGATGAGTTGACAATCGTTTCATCTGCAGGTTCCCCTGTATTCGCTGGTTTCATTACCGGTTTGATCATGGGAGATGTGACAACTGGTTTGTTTATCGGTGGTAGCTTGCAGTTGTTCGTTCTTGGGGTTGGTACCTTCGGTGGTGCTTCTCGTATTGACGCAACTTCTGGTGCGGTTCTTGCAACAGCATTCTCTATCTCTCAAGGTATTGATACAGATCTTGCAATCACAACAATCGCTGTACCAGTAGCAGCACTTTTGACATACTTCGACGTTCTTGGACGTATGACAACTACTTTCTTTGCACACCGTATTGATGCTGCGATCGAACGCTTTGACTACAAAGGTATCGAACGCAACTACCTACTTGGTGCGCTTCCATGGGCTCTTTCTCGTGCCCTTCCAGTATTCTTCGCTCTTGCTTTTGGTGGTGCTTTCGTACAATCAGTAGTAGACCTTGTTAAAGAATACCAATGGGTTGCAGACGGTTTGACACTTGCAGGTCGTATGCTTCCAGGTCTTGGATTTGCAATCTTGCTTCGTTACCTTCCAGTTAAACGTAACCTTCACTACCTTGCAATGGGATTTGGTTTGACAGCTATGTTGACTGTCCTTTACTCATATGTAACAGGTCTTGGTGGAGCTGTTGCGGGTATCCTTGGTACTCTTCCTGCTGATGTTGCTGAAAAGATTGGCTTTGCTAACAACTTCAAAGGTTTGTCTATGATCGGTGTTTCTATCGTAGGTATCTTCCTTGCAGTTGTTCACTTTAAGAACAGCCAAAAAGTAGCTGTAGCAGCACCTTCTACACCATCAGAAAGTGGGGAAATCGAAGATGACGAATTCTAATTACAAACTTACAAAAGAAGATTTTAATCAAATCAACAAACGTAGCTTGTTTACTTTCCAATTAGGTTGGAACTACGAACGTATGCAAGCTTCTGGTTACCTTTACATGATCTTGCCTCAATTGCGTAAAATGTATGGGGATGGAACTCCTGAATTGAAAGAAATGATGAAAGTTCATACTCAATTCTTCAATACTTCACCATTCTTCCACACTATTATCGCTGGTTTTGACCTTGCCATGGAAGAAAAAGATGGTGTGGGTTCAAAAGATGCCGTTAACGGTATCAAGACAGGTTTGATGGGACCATTTGCTCCTCTTGGAGACACAATCTTTGGTTCACTTGTACCTGCTATCATGGGTTCTATCGCAGCAACTATGGCTATCGCTGGCCAACCATGGGGTATCTTCCTTTGGATCGCAGTTGCAGTTGCTTATGACATCTTCCGTTGGAAACAATTGGAATTTGCCTATAAAGAAGGGGTTAACCTTATCAACAACATGCAAAGTACTTTGACAGCTTTGATTGACGCTGCATCTGTACTTGGTGTCTTCATGATGGGTGCTCTTGTAGCAACAATGATCAACTTTGACATTTCTTACAAATTGCCAATCGGTGAAAAGATGATTGACTTCCAAGACATCTTGAACTCAATCTTCCCACGTTTGCTCCCAGCAATCTTTACTGCCTTTATCTTCTGGTTGCTTGGTAAGAAAGGTATGAACTCTACTAAAGCGATCGGTATCATTATCGTTCTTGCAGTAGGTCTTTCATTCATCGGTAAATTCTTGCTTGGAATGGGCGCATAATTTATGAGCAAATCATTAATTTTGGTGAGTCATGGTCGTTTCTGTGAAGAACTTAAAGGTAGCACGGAAATGATTATGGGTCCACAAGACAACATTCATGCAGTGGCTCTTCTTCCAGAAGATGGTCCAGAAGAATTTACTGCTAAATTTGAAGCTGCTATCGAAGGATTGGATGATTTCCTAGTCTTTGCGGACCTTCTCGGTGGTACACCATGTAACGTGGTAAGCCGTTTGATCATGGAAGGTCGCGACATTGAACTCTACGCAGGGATGAATCTTCCAATGGTGATTGAATTTATCAATGCAAGCCTTACAGGTGCAGATGCGGATTATAAGAGCCGTGCTGCAGAAAGCATTGTGAAAGTCAACGACCTGTTAGCTGGCTTCGATGATGACGAAGATGAATAAGATGTGACAACGTGAAAATCACAGGGAAAATAGGCGATAGGAGGATGGAGCGATGCTCCGACGATAATCGGTTTTTTTCCCCAAGATTTTAGTTGGAACTCAATTCAATAAGATGTGATAACGGCTAAATCGTTAGAACAGTTTGTATAGAATATACATGGGAATGGGAGTCAATCCCATTCCCATATTTTCAATAGGAATGAAACAACAATAGATTAGAGGAACTCTATGCTAAATTACACAAAAGAAGAATTGCTTGAACTGGGTGCAGAAATCACGACTCGTGAGATCTACCAACAGCCTGATGTATGGAAAGAAGCTTTTGAATCTTATCAAGCAAAACGTGAAGAAATTGCAGCCTTTCTACAAGGGATTGCGGATAAGCATGACTATATCAAGGTCATCTTGACGGGTGCGGGTACTTCCGCTTATGTGGGAGATACCTTGGTGCCTTACTTTAAGGAAGTCTATGACGAACGCAAATGGAATTTCAATGCCATTGCGACAACAGATATCGTTGCCAATCCAGAAACCTATCTGAAAAAAGATGTGGCAACTGTCCTTGTTTCCTTTGCTCGTAGTGGAAATTCACCTGAAAGTGTGGCGACAGTTGATTTGGCTAAAGCCTTGGTGGACGACCTCTATCAAGTGACCATTACATGTGCTGCAGAAGGAAAATTGGCTCTTCAAGCTCATGGCGATGACCGCAATCTCTTGCTCTTGCAACCAGCCGCTTCCAATGATGCTGGATTTGCCATGACTTCTAGCTTTACGTCTATGATGTTGACAGCTCTCTTGGTCTTTGATCCTACAGAATTTGCTGTGAAAGCTGAACGTTTTGAAGTGGTGGCGAGCCTTGCCCGCAAAGTTCTAGACAATGCAGAAGATGTCAAAGAGCTTGTTGATCTAGACTTTAACCGTGTTATCTACCTAGGCGCTGGTCCTTTCTTTGGACTTGCTCATGAAGCTCAGTTGAAGATTTTGGAATTGACTGCTGGGCAAGTTGCGACTATGTATGAAAGCCCAGTCGGTTTCCGTCACGGTCCAAAATCATTGATCAATGAAGATACCGTTGTTTTGGTCTTTGGTACAACGACAGACTACACTCGCAAGTACGACTTGGACTTGGTTCGTGAAGTGGCTGGTGACCAGATTGCTCGTCGTGTTGTGCTCTTAAGTGATCAAGCCTTTGGTCTTGAAAATGTCAAAGAAGTAGCCCTTGGTTGTGGCGATGTCTTGAACGATATTTACCGTGTCTTCCCTTACATCGTTTATGCCCAACTCTTTGCCCTTTTGACTTCGCTTAAAGTGGAAAACAAACCAGATACACCGTCTCCTACAGGTACGGTAAACCGTGTGGTACAAGGTGTGATCATTCATGACTATCAAAAATAAGGAAGTGTCTATGAGTAAATTACAATTAAGTCCCAATAAAGTAGCTTGCTTGCAAAAACTCTCTGACGAGAACGGCATTATCTCAGCTCTTGCCTTTGACCAACGTGGCGCTTTGAAACGCCTCATGGCTCAATACCAAACAGAAGAGCCAACAGTGGCTCAAATGGAAGAACTCAAAGTCTTGGTAGCAGATGAATTGACAAAATACGCATCCTCTATGCTCCTTGACCCTGAGTATGGTCTCCCAGCTACAAAAGCGCTTGATGCCAATGCTGGTCTTCTCCTTGCTTATGAAAAAACTGGTTACGATACAACAAGCACCAAACGCTTGCCTGACTGCTTGGATGTTTGGTCTGCCAAACGCATCAAAGAACAAGGTGCGGACGCTGTCAAATTCTTGCTTTACTATGACGTAGACAGCTCTGACGAACTCAACCAACAAAAACAAGCCTACATCGAACGCATTGGTTCTGAGTGTGTGGCGGAAGATATTCCA
This sequence comes from Streptococcus oralis, assembly GCF_026782285.1. GTDB lineage: Bacteria > Bacillota > Bacilli > Lactobacillales > Streptococcaceae > Streptococcus > Streptococcus oralis_CG. Next base: position 41,518 of record NZ_JAKUWG010000010.1, on the reverse strand, counting down.
TTCTTTCTTGAAATCCTCGCTTACGATGAAAAGATTGCTGACGCAGGTTCTGCAGAATACGCTAAAGTAAAACCACACAAGGTTATCGGTGCCATGAAAGTCTTCTCAGACCCACGTTTCAACATCGATGTCTTGAAAGTGGAAATTCCAGTCAATGTGAAATATGTTGAAGGATTTGGCGAAGGTGAAATCGTGCATACTCGCGAAGAAGCAGCAGCCTTCTTCAAAGCGCAAGATGAAGCGACAAATCTTCCTTACATCTACTTAAGTGCAGGTGTATCAGCGAAACTCTTCCAAGAAACCCTTGTCTTTGCTCACGAATCAGGCGCAAACTTCAACGGCGTTCTTTGTGGCCGTGCAACCTGGGCAGGATCAGTTGAAGCCTACATCAAAGACGGTGAGGCAGCAGCTCGTGAATGGCTTCGCACAACTGGATTTGAGAACATTGACGAACTCAACAAGGTTCTTCAAACAACAGCGACTTCATGGACTGAACGTGTGGAAGCATAAAATAAGAGTAGAAGAACCCCCTTTTGTTAAGAAGATACTTAAGGTTTTCTGACAAAGGATTCTGAAAATAAAAACTACAACCATAGATGGTGAATAGGCTCTCTATGGTTTGTTTACTTAGTCAAAGGAGAGAAGAATGAAAGCATACACAGAGCGTGTATTTGGAAATCATGAGGGCAAGGATGTCTTGGCCTATCGCTTTGAGACTGACAGTGGCTATCAACTAGAAATCATGACCTATGGTGCGACCATCTTGCGCTATGTCACACCTGACAAGGCTGGAAACTTTGCCAATGTGATCTTGGGCTTTGATGATTTTGATAGCTATGTAGGCAATAGTCCCAAGCATGGAGCAAGTGTAGGTCCTGTAGCAGGCCGTATTGCAGGTGCGACATTTGAGCTCAATGGCCAGACCTATGACCTTGAAGTCAACAATGCCAGCAACTGTAACCACAGTGGTTCAACAGGTTGGGATGCGAGCTTGTTTGAATTAACTGAGGTGAGCGACCATGGCTTGACCCTCTACACAGAGCGTACAGACGGGACAGGAGGATTTCCTGGTAATCTCAAGATCTGGATCAGCTATCACTTGGAAGAAACTGGCGCCTACGAAATTAGCTATAAGGTGACAACCGATCAGGATACGCTGGTCAATCCGACCAATCACAGCTACTTTAACTTGTCTGGTGATTTCACGCAGACAATTGATCGCCATGTCTTCCAGCTAAATACAGAGGGCATTTACCCAATCGCTCCAGACGGTGTTCCGGCAAAGACTCCAGATGCTACTCGTGATGTGGTTAAACACATCTACAATGGAGCCTTGTTGAAGGACATCTTTGCAGAGGAAGATGAGCAAATCCAGCTGGTATCTGGTTTGGATCATCCATTTGCCCTTCCTGCAGGCCATGATAATGCTGGTTTTCTTTATGATCAAAACTCAGGTCGCTTTCTGTTGTTCAAGACAGAGGCACCTTGTTTAGTGGTCTACACAGCAAACTTTGTGGATGATAGTGTCATCATAGGAGGCCAGCCAATGGTACAGCACAATGGGATTGCCCTTGAAGCGCAAGCTTTACCAGATGCCATTCACAGCGACCTCAAAGACCAAGTCATTCTCAAAGCAGGTCAAACCTTTACCAGCAAAACTCGTTACGAGCTGGTTGTAAAATAAAAAGAAGAGCTGGTTTCCAGCTCTTTTGAGTTCCGTGCTGTTGTATTGACATTAGAGGCAGTTTGGTTAGTACATGGCTTATTTTTCTTTTTTCTGTTTCTCGATTCCCTCTAACATTCTGTTTTTACGCTCCTCCAGTTCTTGGATTTGCTTGAGCAAAAGATCTGAAAAGTCACTATCGAGTTCTTCAGCCTCTCCACTACTATACCAATCTAAGGCGACAATGTGATTATTTTTATCAAAGCAGAAAATCACATCTCCATCACCGATGATAGACAGAAAAGGGATATAATTTACAAAGCCTAGTTCATGTAATTCTTTGGTCTTCAGTCGAATGTCTAGAAAATCAGGTATCTCATTTGCAATGCCGTAAACCTTAATACCACGGCAAAATGTCCAAAATGGGGCGACATCAAATGCTTTGGCTCTTGGCCACAGTTCCCCCCTGACTTCCATATAGAGTCCACCTAGGGGTGACATGGTAAATTCTCTAAAGTCGTCTGGAAGACTGATTTGATACAGTTTTTCAAAATCTTCTATATCCTGTTCGGAGGGTTCATTTCCCATGCAGGCTACAACTTGGTAGGTTTTAGAATCATAATGATGAAAATAATCATAGACTTTTTCTAGTGACATTGCTATTCCTCTCTATTCTAGGTAAATATATTCGACAACTAAATCACAAAGCTGATTATCCTTATCATAGCCAAAGTAGACGGGATAGACTCCGTCTCCAAAACCTGATTGGATCATCGGAATGCTTAGGTCAGTGTTAGGAATTTTAAAGTTAATCCAATCTCCACCCTCACGTTGATAAAGGGGACTGTCTATGGCATTTTGGGCAAAAACTGCTGCAAAGAAATCGTCGTAGATATTTTTGTCAGGATTTTCTTTATACCAACTCTCTTCAAAATCGCAGTAGGCATTCTTGGTGTCAACGTCCACTATCGTTGCCAGACCTGCGTCAACTGCAAATCCAAAATAAGAGTCTTTTTCAACAGTGTCTATATCTTCATCACCAGTCAGTGCTTCATAGTAGATGACTGGCACTTGATCTGTAAATTGGATTCTCGTTGCTACATACCTGTAATGGTCTTCTTCTATCTTGGCCACTAAAGTTTTTAGTCTATAGGTCCCTTTGGGTACAGACTGTAAGTAGGGCTTTTCCTCTCTACGGAGCCAGACCAAAGGATCTCGGACCAGAATTTCTCCGCTAGGAAAAGTTACTTCCCCCATATCCAAAACAAAAACTTCCGTGTCCTGTATTTCTTTCCTATCAAAACAGTCTACATAATTGATAGACGAAGTGAGCAGATGTTTTATTTCTTGGTATTTCTGTAACCATTCTTGTGAAGCTTTCATTTCTTCCATAAACAGTTCCTTTCTAAATCTTTTATTTTAGGTCGGTGCTTTCTGAGTTAGAGATTTGTGTACTCATGATCATTTTTCCTACAAATGCATTCATTCTATGCTTTTATTTCTCTAATGATCGAAAAAATTAGGTCTTTAAGACTTTCTGCCACATACACAACTTCATCAGGATCATGGATATAGCAAAGAATCTGCCCTTCTTTTCCTTCTTTATCAGGATCAAAATCCAGCATCAGGAAACAGCTGTCACAATACTCCATCCCTTTGAAAAATACTCATCTAGTGCGGGTATATTCCCCTTTATAATATCACCTACAATTTGTGGAACAGATTTAAAATTTCCTATATCTTTTAATTTGACCATTTTAAGTCTCCTACAGATTATGTACTCATCTGTTATAATTTATTTCCCCTAAAGGAAGCGGTTCAGGATTTAAGCCTACCCAGAGAACCGAAAGTTCACACAAACGTTCAGTTATAGTATCTTCATCACTGCCTTTTGCACGGATGCTGGAAATCAGTTCCTTAGTTTCTTCCAGTTCTTCTTCGGAAAGCGGTGTACCTGAAGCGAAATGATTTGGTAGGGCTTTAAGCATGTTCCGGTAGTGTTTATCCCAGTTGACACCGCCATTTCTATAGAGCTCATCCTGTACGCGCCCAGTTATACGGATCACTTCGCCTTGTACAGTTTTCGCTGGCCCGCTTGAAGGAATGAGTAAATCCCAAAGCTCGTTATACTGCTCCTTCCAAGAACCTTTTTTTAAAATAATAGGAGAAACTCCGTCATGTATCTTGCGTTTCGGAGCAGGCTTTACATCAAACAGTGCATAGAGTCTCTCAAGCCCTGCTTCTGTTTCAGTCAAGTAATCTTTATTAAAGTTTTCTCTGTGAAATTCAAAATCCTTTCCGATTAGTTCGACTCTTTCTGCCATATCAGGAGTTACCTCAGCGCCCGCCTTTATGAGCATTTCTGCAATTTCTGCTACCTGTGCAATATTAATCTGCCTACAAGTAGCAAGGGCTTCAGCTAAAGGAGTTCGTCCCATAACAGTTTTGGGATTAACATCTGCACCTTTTTCAATCAAAAAACTGACTATCTTAGGTCGGAAAAACCTTGCTGCCGTATGTAGAGGTGTACTCCCATATGTATCAGTTTTTTGTATATCTCCGCCTAATTCATATAGCAGTTTTACAGTATCTCTCCCCAAAGTGGCATGTGTATATAATGGTGTACGCCCATAATAATCAGGAGTATTTACATCTAAACCCTGTTCCACTAGCCAGATAACAAGCTCATCAGGAACACCTCCAAAATGAAGTGCCGTATTTAAGCTGTATCTGCCGTCATGAGCAGTAAGCTCACATTTATCATATACGGCTTTAAGAGCTTCAATATCTCCTGCTGTAATCAGTTCATCAAAATTTTTAGGTAAGGTCACTCTTTTTTTGGCCATTGTTCTTCTCCTTTAATATAAAACCAACATTTGCATTTTACATTTCTAAACCCACTTAAGCCCATTAACATCTTTTAAAATCATAGATCTTCCATCGTAGTCATTTTTTAACTCGATTTCTTTTTCCTTAACCGAAATGTTGTTGTACCAGTGGTCTAAGCTGGCATATTTTCCTGTATGGATATTGATAAGCATGCTTGTTATAGGATCCCAAGTGCCCTTTTCCACTGTTTCTGCAAGCAAATAATAGGCATCTAAAAATATGAGATTTCTTCCATACATCCAAAATGGAAGTTGAATATTTAACAAAGGTAATTTTGCAGAAAAAATATCATCTCCACGTGGTGGCACGGTTTCATAATGAAATTCTATCTCACTCCCATAATATGCTATCGTTGCCTCTTCGCAACCGATGCTTTGAGGAATACCCTCCTCAACTACTAAAAATTCCATTGGCGTCTCCTTATGTTGTAATTGAATGAACTCCGACCAGACTCTCCACGTTTACAACCAGACTGTAAAGGTAATCACCTGTTTTTTGTAGGTGACAAAGATTTTTCCTCTAAATAGGCTGACAAGGTGTTGAGCCATAGAGAGGCCAATGCCATACCCAGAAGTGGTTTGGTTATTGTGTGATGTTTCGGCGCGGTAGAAGCGATCAAAGAAGCGTTTAATATTGGCAGGCTGCCCATCCTTGTAGTCGTTAGACACAGTGATACAGGTGCGCTTGCGTAGGAGATAGGCTTTGCGTTTGAGAGTTAGACGGATGGTGCCTGCTGGATCACAGTATTTGCGGGCATTATCGAGTAAAATACTGAGTAATTCGTAAAATTCCTCCTGAGAAACTTTTTCTATGATATCTGCTTCAATCAGGCTTTCAAATTTTTTATCCTCTTTGGTAAAGAGAGGAGCAAAGTCTGAGGCGACCTTTTCAGCGATGACGGAGATGTTTTGAGGAGCTAGTTTGATATCCTCTTGCTCCTCGAGTCGAGCAAGTCGGATCAGTCTTCCAATCAAGTGGTTGAGACGCTCGGTCTGTTCCTTGGTACTGATGCTCCACTCGGTCTCTCCTTCCATGAGTTCTTGAAGCTCGGTATTGGCTGAGATGATAGCCAGCGGTGTTTTGAGTTCATGACCTGCATTGGTGATAAACATCCGTTGTTTCTCATAGTTTTTGACGAAGGGACGGATAACAATCCCAGAAATCAAGGTAAAGAGCAGAGCAAGGAGAAATAGGCTAGCCAGTGATAACCAAATAGAGACTTGAAAGAGGGTGTCTCGTTCGCGAATGTAGTTGGTAGCTTCAAAGAAGACTAGGAGCTTACCCGAAGCTGTCTGACTAATCTGGTAGGTGAAGTAGCGCCCGTTGCTAGTAATCGTGCCATAGGTTTCCGGTTTTTTAAGAATTCTCTGGAGAAAACCTCTGACGTCTGCTTCGGTCAGTGATTGGACATTCCCTAGAGAAATAGTGTAGTCATTCCCCTTTTCTCTGACAGAGAAATACTGAAAATTGTAGATAATCCCTTCCTGGATGTTCTTTTTGGTGAAACTTTCCTTGATTTCATCTGTAATTGGGAGTTCGCCTTCATTTTTAGACAAGATGGAGAGGACGGTTTGGATATTATCCTCTGTCTGAGTATAGACGATGCTATTCATCAAGACCAGAAAGAATGCAAGAATCAGAGCGATGGCAGCAGTGGCTGTGACAATAAACTTGATGCGTAGTTTTCGAAACATCTAGTCTCCTCCTATTAGTTGGAAAGGCCCTTCTGCAGATCCTAGAATTTGCAGATTGGACTGAACGCTTTGAAGCTTTTGGCGGAGATAGGAGATATAGAGGAAGACCAGTTCGTGGTCGCTCTCATCTAACTCATCTGGCCAGACTTGCTCTAGTAGTTGTTGACAACTGAGGGTCTGGTTAGCATGCTGGATGAGGAGGGTTAAGAGTTGAGTCTCCTTTTTCCCTAAACGAATGCTGTTTGTAGCAGCTAATTCTTGTTCGTCAATATCCAAGCGAGTATTTCCTAATTGGACCGTATCTGGGGTATAGTTTTCCAGGCGGCGGGCAGTAGAACGGAGTCTAGCCAAGAGTTCCTTTAGCGAGAAAGGTTTGGTCAAGTAGTCGTCAGCACCTGCATCGAGTCCGGTTACACGGTCATCTACTTCAGCCATGGCTGTCAGCATGATGACGTGGGTCGTATTGCCCAACTGGCGGATTTCTTTGAGGGCTTCGATTCCTGTCTTGATCGGCATCATGATGTCAAAAATCATGAGGTGATAGTGGTTAGTTGTAGCTTTTTCGACAGCATCTTGTCCATTAAAAACAGAATCAACGTTATAGCCTTCCCGTTCTAAAGCAACAGTGATGACGCGATTTAGTTGAGCTTCATCTTCGGCAAGTAGGATTTTCATAGGTTCTCCTTAGTCTTGGTCAGATCGCTGAATCAAATCACGGATGGTTTGCATGGTCAAGTCGCATGAAGCAAGCTCATCGGCACAACGTTTGAGCTCGCGCGTGATTCGTTCAGGATTTTGGATGTTTTTCTTGTACTTCATCTGGTGCTCAAGGCTGGCCCAGGAATCCATGGCAATCGTGCGTAGCTGGATTTCGATAAAGTAGATTCCTTGGTCATTTCCCAGACAGTCTGGGTAGGGAGTAGTCACTTCGAGGATCAGATGGTAGGAACGGTAGCCATTGGGCTTGACCTGACGGATATAGTCTTTCTCTTTAAAAATATGGATGGTGGGTATCTGGCGAATATAGTCAACGATGCGGTAGATATCATCTGTAAAGCCTGTGATGATCCGAACACCGATAGCATCTCGGATTTCTTTGAGAGCGGATTGACTCGTCTGAGGAAGGCCTTTACGTTGGCATTTTTCACGCATACTTTTTTCTGTTTTGATGCGTGCATGCAAATGCTCATATAGTTTGAGGGAGGTTTCTTTTTTGTAATTAGCTGCGGCTTCTTCCATATCTTGAATAAAGGTCTGCAAGATAGTGGGTAAGTAGACTTCGCAAGGGCCATAGATAGAGTTCATAGGCTGGTCCATTCTAAGAATGACTCGTATTGCTACGAGCATAGATTCTAATAGTATTTGTCATTCTATTATATCATGAAAGCGATAGCAGGGTGAGATTCTATTGATAAAGAGGGAACGAGAATTTTGACAAAGGAGTCCATTAGAGATATAATGAAGAAAAATCGACCAAGGATAAGAAGATGACAAACTCAAAGTATATTACACGCCTGAAACGTTCAGAGGGGCAGTTGCGTGGAATTCAAAAGATGATCGATGAAGATCGTGATTGTGCAGATATCATTACCCAGTTGACAGCGGTTCGTTCGAGTGTGGAGCGCGTGATTGAGATGATCATTACCGAGAATCTCACAGCCTGCATCAACCAACCCCTAGACGACCCTGAGGCTCAAAAAGAACGCTTAGAAAAGGCTGTTCAGTACCTAATCAAACGAAAATAGTAGTTCTCTATGTGATAGAACAAGATAAGAAAGTAAATCACAGGTGGGAAAGATGACAAAAGAAGAACGAGCAGAAAAATGGTTTCAGAGTGTTCCTGAGGCAGAAGCTATTCCTATACAAACTAAAATGGAGATCTGTAGTCAGGCAGCGAAGCGAATGGCGTTTATCTGGCTTGGCCTACTTGGTGTGGAATGTTTGTTCCTATTCTGGTTCACTGGGGGCGAACTGTTCAATCAAGTAGCGGACTTTCTAAATCAGCTATCAGAAGGGAGCCCCACAAAAAATCGATATAAGGGTCTCGCACTTGCAGGGACTCTTATTTGTCTGCCTGTCTTGATCTTTCCTAGTGTTGTTGCCCATTTCTTTAGACAAGGTTGGATTCAAAAAGAAGCTGAAAAGGTAGTCAAAGTGATGCCCCCTGTTACAAGTGATCAGCCTTATCTAGATGGAGATGAGGGAGCAGATTTTGCGAGCATTTCAGGAAGAATCTTTGCGGATTGGGTGCTAGATGATGGTGAGAAGGAACAAAATGGCTTTGAACTTGAGGAAGTATGGCAGCAACTGGCAGCTGTCCAAGATGGTGATAGGGATTTTCTCACTTTAATACCTCAGCAACCAGTTAAACTAAAGGGGAGTCAGCTTGTATCGGATTTTGTACAGGTTTGTCAGGATGAAGATTCGGACGGTCTTCATTTTGAAATCAGTGTTGCCGATGCTGAACGGATCGACGAGAATGTAATCTACGAAAAAAATGGTCTGAGCGAGAAAGAAACTCAAGACATGCTTCGGACATATTTGGAGAACAGAGTCACATCAGAGCTAGAAGACTGGGAAATTGTACTAGATATGCGGACAGATGAGCAGAAAAATATCGCAATCTATCAGGAAATAACCCAACTGCTAACAGATGATAGTGAGGTACGATCTCGTTTGACCTCCTGTTTTGAATCACCGAAAGCCTATTTCAAGCAGTATGCAGAGAGATATGACGAGCGGGGCATAGGCGAAGAAGTCAATGAAGCTACGATAAAATGGCTTGCTATTGCTGATGAACTGCTCGCTGTGGATGCAGTCATTGAGTTAGACTGGAAGACAGATAAGGAAGAATTCTTGTACCAACTAGAGCCTCTGGCAGCTAAACAAACTCTTGATTTGGAGGAGAATTGGTTCGACGAGGATGATGACATCCCTACTTGGTGTAAGATTTTGGATGAAAGATGGGTTGGACACGATTTCTGTCTTGCTTGTATGGATATTAATAGCGATAGTTATGTGCTATTTATCTGCAAGAGGGATATTCTGGAAAAATTAGTCACCTTGAGTCACACAATCAATCAGCGTTTCGGCCATGCAAAAAATATGTAATTGCTAGTGTATTTTAAGGAGGTAATTCAAGATGACTTTTGTGTTTAAGGATGCACCCAACACAGCCTGTATCGTTTGTCACCATGTCTTGACTGGGAAAAATCCGATTACCTTTATCTCCCACGATGAAGAAGACGGTATGTGGCAATTTCTATGTTCAGAAGACCACAGTAGAGAGGACGCACGCCTCATTTCCCTAGCTGAAGCATTTAAACTAGATGCATCTATCGGACAAGTCGCGGATATGCCTTGTGGCTACGCGGTGGAAAGAAAAGATGGGCTTGCTGGCTGGAAATCATGACCTTCCTAACAGTTGGAGTTCTGTCTAAGATAACTTGTATGAAAATTAAAGAAACCTAGAGAGGCTTAGATGGAAATTGGAAGAAAATGCATTCCAATGGTATAATTAAAGGTGGCAAGACAAGTTAAAGGAGGCCAGCAAATGGAAGCATACGAAAAAGTAGTAGAGATGCTAAATGGGCTAGACATTCCTTTTGAAATCGTGGAGCACGAGCCAGCCTTGACGACAGAGCAAGCTGATAGCTTTATCGAAGGGATCGAAGGTGTCCGTACAAAAACCATGTTTCTCACCAACAAAAATAAAACAGCCTATTATCTCGTGATTATGGATGATAAGAAACGTTTGGATATGGACCTCTTGAAAGACTTGGTAGGAGCCAATAGAATCCGTATGGCTTCCTCTGAGAGCTTGTTTGAAAAAATGATGTTACCAGCAGGTGTTGTTTCTCCATTTGGCTTGCTGAACAATACTGATAAGGACATTCAGGTTTATTTTGACAAAGAAATCATGTCTGAAAAACGGATGAGTTTTCACCCCAATACCAATGAAAAAACTCTCTTTTTGGATACGACAGATATACTCAAATTCCTAGAAGCCATTGGTTATGAGGCTCATATCATTGAGTTATAAAGATTAAAGAAACCGACTAAGTTCATCTTAATCGGTTTTTTGATTATTCTACCTCACCTGGCCAGTGGTTCATACCACCTTCTACATTGGTAACGGTAAGGCCTTGGGCGCTGAGAAATTGACAGGCAGAGGCAGAACGCACTCCACCTTGACAAATGACATGGTATTCATGGTCAGGTTTGAGTTCTTTGTAGCCTTGCTCCAAGGTACTTAAAGGCAGATTTTTTGCACCTGGCGCATGTCCTGCTTGGAATTCATGTACTTCACGTACATCGATAAGATCTAGTTTTTCATTTTGATATTTTTCATAAAAGTCAGCCATGCTGATACTAGTTACCATATTCTACTCCTTCTGGGTTAGCCATTTTGTATAGTGAATAAGCGCCGTCAAGGTTTTGGACGGTAAATCCTGCTTGTTTGAGGATACGCTCTGCGATATAGCTGCGCAAACCACTGTGGCAGCTAACGATGTAGGCTTGGTTCTTGTCCAGTTCGTCCAAGCGTTCCCGTAGTTCGTTTAGGGGGATGTGGATGGTGTCGACTTTGAGTCGACCACTTTGGAATTCGCCACTGGTCCGCACGTCTAGGAATTTCTTTCCTTTAGCTAGTTCGTCTTCGAGCTGGTACCATTGAACGTTGTCGCTGAGACCTTCGATAAGGTTCAAGGCTGCGTAACCCAGCATATTGACGGGATCCTTGGCAGAGCCAAATGGTGGCGCATAGGTGAACTCCAATTCTGGTAAGTCAAAGACGGTGAGATTTCCCTTGATAGCAGTTGCCAGGATATCGATTCGCTTGTCAACGCCTTTCTTCCCAACTCCTTGGGCACCGTAGATTTTTCCAGTGGTTGGGTCAAAGAGGAGTTTCAAGGTCATATCAGTAGCGCCTGGATAATAACCAGCGTGGTCTTTTCCACTGACATGAAGGGCTTTGTAAGGAAGTTGATTCATGCCAAGACTACGTTCGCTGAGACCAGTCGAAGCAGCTGTCATATCAAAGGCACGAACGATAGCAGTACCGATACTGCCTTTGTTAGTACGGCCGAGTCCTGCGATGACGTCCGCCACTTGGCGTCCTTGGCGATTGGCAGGAGAGGCTAGAGAGATGAGGGCATCTTGGCCTGTAATCTCTTGCTTGACGACGATGGCATCCCCAACCGCAAAAATATCTTTTTGACTGGTTTCGTAGTGTTCGTCGACTAGGATACCACCACGTAGTCCCAGTTCAATCCCCGATGCCTGAGCCAGTTCATTTTCAGGTTCAACACCGACAGAAAGGATGGTGAGGTCAGAAGCAATCTTTTGACCATTTTCGAGAACGATGATTTTTCCTTGGTCTTCAAATCGAGTCGCAGACTGAGAAGTGATAACACGGACGCCGTTTGCCAGTAATTCTGCTTGGACAAAGGCCGCCATTTCCTGATCTAATGGTGGCAAGACATGGGGGGCTTTCTCCACGATGGTGACTTGCAATCCCCGTTTCGCCAGGTTTTCAGCCATTTCAAGCCCGATAAAGCCTGCACCGATAACGACAGCTTCTTTTGGATGATTGTCCAAGGCTGCCATAATTTCATCGAGGTCAGGAACATTGCGAAGCGTGTAGGCATTCTTAGCTTCTGCCAAGCCTTCAATGGTAGGAACAAATGGTTTAGCTCCTGGAGAGAGGATCAGCTTGTCATAGCTTTCTGTGAATTCCTGTCCATCGTATCGGACCGTCACAGTGTGTTCTTCTGGCGAAATCTGGATGACCTCGTGAAATGGTCGCACATCGAGATTAAAGCGTGCCTTGAGACTTTCAGGAGTTTGAACCAATAAACTATCACGGTTTGCAATTTCTCCTGAAACATAGTAAGGAAGTCCGCAGTTTGCAAAGGAAACAAAGGACCCTTTCTCAAAAATAATGATCTCAGCGTCTTCCATGAGGCGTCTGAGACGGGTTGCTGCTGACATACCGCCTGCAACTCCCCCGACAATGATAATTTTCATTGACTTTCTCCTTTATGCTTCTAGATGACCTTACCTGTCCAAGCACTCATACCGCCTCGGACATTGATGACATCGTAGCCTTTTTTCTTAAGCTTTTTCGCAGCTAGTTTGCTTCGTACACCAGAATGACAAATGACATAGAGTGTTTCTGTTGTCGCTGGTGTGTAAGAACCGATTTCCGTTAAAGGAACATTTTTGGCATTTTTGATATGACCTCTACGGAATTCCATAGGCGTCCGAACATCCAGTAGCTGAATCGGTTCCTTGAGTTTAGCTTCTAACTCGCTGGTAGAAATACTGTCAATTTTTGTAAATAATAAGTGAAACATAGGCACCTCCAAATATACCCTTATGGGGTATATTAAATCATGAAGTCAAGCTTTTGTCAAGCAAGTTGTTTTGACTTGGGAGAGGGCTTGGTTTTGAGAGTATAGAAAGCAGGCTATTCTTGACCTTTCAAAGGCTTTTTGATATGATGGGTCCAAAGTAAGTGTGAGGTGATAAGATGGCTAGCGAATACCAGAAAATGATAGCAGGGGAGCCTTACCGTCCGTCGGATCCAGAATTACGGGCCTTGGCTCAGACAGCACGTCAGAAGCAGGCTGATTTCAATCAGGAGCTAGATCCCTTAAAAGGTGCGGAGATTATCAAGACTTGGTTTGGTTCAACTGGGCAAAATCTCTATGTCAATCCACGCTTGGTGGTTGATTATGGGGTCAACATCCATCTAGGGGAAAATTTTTATTCTAATTGGAACTTGACCATGCTGGATGTTTGTCCGATTCGCATCGGGAACAACGCCATGCTTGGCCCCAACTGTCAATTTTTAACCCCACTCCACCCACTGGATCCGCATGAACGCAATTCAGGGGTCGAATACGGCAAGCCCATCACCATCGGAGATAATTTCTGGGCTGGAGGTGGTGTCATTGTCCTTCCTGGGGTGACACTGGGTAATAATGTCGTCGCTGGAGCAGGGGCCGTGATTACCAAGTCCTTTGGAGACAATGTCCTTCTAGGCGGTAATCCTGCGCGAGTTATCAAGGAAATCCCTGTGAAATAGAAGTGAAAAGGAACAGCTAGGGCTGTTCTTTTTATGAGTTTTAGTCTTATAAATTTTTCTTCTTTTTGGCTTTCTTGGTCAAGGAGACATCGCACTGGGGAATCTTGGTTTAAAAAACCTATTAAAGGTAGTCTAGCGTTCAAAAATTGTTTTTAGCAGTCCTTTCTAAAAAATTACTAGGCGAAACGTAATTGAAACTGAATTTAAGGGAACTTTCAGAAAAGTTTTAGTTTTGTTTCAGGAATCTTCTGTAGACTGTCTAGCTATATCATACGAAGGAGAGGAAAAAGGTATGAAATCAAAAAAATGGACCCTGCTCGCAACGAGTTTAACGGCAATGGTGCTGCTGGCAGCATGTGCCCAGTCAACAACTACATCCAATACCAATGCAACGACAAATAGTGCAACAACTGCAACAAAGACAAACCAATCATCCTATTTTACAGAGAAGGACAATGATACTTCTTATGATGAAAGCACAGCTTCTAAGATTGAGTTATCTGGCTCATCTGCAAACGTCTCTGGAGATGGGGTGACAGTCTCTGAATCAACAGTGACCATCACAAAATCTGGAACCTATGTGATTTCAGGTCAGTCTGACGGAGTGCAGATCAAGATTGAGGCAGATAAGTCTGCAGATGTTCACCTAGTCCTAAAAGGTGCGACCATGACCAATACCAATGCAGCGATATCTGCGACATCAGCTGGCCATGTCTACTTGACTCTAGCAGAGGGAACCACCAATAGTCTCTCTGACTCAAGCTCTAACAGCGACGAAAAAGCTGACGCAGCTCTCTTTTCTAAGGTGGATTTGACCATCAACGGGAAAGGAACTCTCAATGTAGATGGCAAGAAGAACAACGGTATCAAGGCCAACGACAACCTCCACATCACGGGTGGAACTTATAACATCACAGCGGTTGGCGATGCCTTTAATGTCAATGATGAACTCAATATCACTGGTACGACCATGACCATCGATGCCAAAGAAGATGGCGTCAAGGTGGACAATGATGAGGACACTTCAGTCGGAACCATGTACCTATCCAACAACAACATTACCGTTACAGCAGGAGATGATGGAATTCACGCTTCTGGTAACCTAGTGATTGATAGCGGTACCTATACCGTCAAGAATTCGACAGAAGGACTTGAAGGTAAGTCAATCACTATCAACGGTGGGGACATTACTATCTACTCAACAGATGATGGAGTCAATGCAGCTAATAAAAGCGCCCAACAGAGTGAAATCTTCTTCACCATGAACGGCGGGAACCTGACAGTAGAAGTCGGTCAAGGAGACACAGACCCAATCGACTCAAACGGCAATATCACAGTCACAGGTGGAACCATTAAAATGACTGGCCAAACAGGTTTTGACTTTGATGGAACAGCGACCTACACAGGTGGAGATATCTATCTCAACGGTGAAAAACAAACGGAAATTGTCAACTCTATGCCTGGAGGCGGTGGACCTGGTGAGGGACCTCAAGGAAATGGTGGTCCCGGTGGTGGTGCACCTGGTGGACACCCATAAAATAAAACTCTCCTTTCTCGAAAGAGAAGGGAGAGTTTTTGTGTTGTTACTAGAAGAAATGTAAAGACAACTCCTTGACACTCCGTCAGCTTTTGATACAATAGTACAAAATTAGAGGAGGTGGGCGATGATTCAGAAGCATGCGATTCCCATTTTAGAGTTTGACGACAATCCCCAAGCGGTCCTTATCTCCAATCACGAGGGTTTAGACTTAAAGTTGCCAAAGAAATGCATCTATGCATTTTTGGAGGAAGAGATTGACCGCTACGCTCAGGAAGCAGGAGCGGACTGTGTTGGTGAGTTCGTTTCTGCCACTAAAACTTATCCAGTGTACGTCATCAACTACAAGGGTGAGAAGATTTGTCTGGCCCAGGCGCCCGTGGGGTCTGCCCCAGCGGCCCAGTTTATGGATTGGTTGATTGGCTATGGTGTGGAGCAAATCATATCCACTGGAACCTGTGGCGTCCTAGCCGATATAGAGGAAAATGCCTTTCTCATCCCTATTCGCGCTCTGCGAGATGAGGGGACCAGCTACCACTATGTAGCACCTTCTCGTTATATGGAGATGCAGATTGGGGCTATCTCTGCCATTGAGCAAGTCTTGGAACAAAGAGGCATTCCTTACGAGGAGGTTATGACTTGGACGACAGATGGTTTTTACCGAGAGACAGCTGAAAAGGTTGCCTATCGTAAGGAAGAAGGCTGTGCTGTTGTGGAGATGGAGTGCTCTGCTCTTGCGGCAGTAGCTCAACTACGTAGGGTTGTCTGGGGAGAACTGCTCTTTACCGCAGATTCCCTGGCGGATCTAGATAACTACGACAGTCGTGACTGGGGCGTAGAAGCTTTTGATAAGGCCCTCGAACTCTGTCTTGCTATTATGCACCACATGTGAGTGCTCTTACTATTTTTATGGTACAATGTAGCTATGGTATTCAAATCATTTTTTGAAAAAATAAAGACGACGTTGTCTCGGTTATCGCCAGCCCGTCGTATCTTTTTAAGTTTTGCCTTAGTTATCTTCTTGGGCTCGCTCCTTTTAAGCCTTCCCTTTGTGCAAGCAGCAACGTCACAAGCGACCTACTTTGATCATCTCTTTACAACGGTATCTATGGTCTGTGTGACAGGGCTCTTCACCCTGCCAGTGGCCTCTACTTATAATATCTGGGGACAGCTAATCTGTATGCTGTTGATCCAGATTGGTGGTTTGGGGCTCATGACCTTTATCGGAATCTTTTATATCCAAGGCAAGCAAAAGCTCAGTCTTCGTGGCCGGGAGACCATTCAAGAAAGTTTCAGTTATGGAGAAACCCAGTCCTTAAAGGATTTCATCCGCTCGATCTTTCTGACGACTTTTTTGGTGGAAGGGATTGGTGCCTTTCTCTTGAGTTTTCGCTTTATTCCCGAATTTGGCTGGGGCCGAGGGGTGTTAACTTCTATCTTTTTGGCTGTTTCAGCCTTCTGTAATGCTGGATTTGATAATTTTGGAAGTACGAGTTTGATAGCTTTTCAAACGGACCCCTTGATCAATCTAGTGATTGCGGGTTTGATTATCACGGGTGGTCTAGGATTTATGGTCTGGTTTGACCTAGCGACCCAGTTTGGGAAAAAGAAAAAACGCCGCCTGCGTTTCCATACCAAGTTGGTTCTCTTTTTAACGGCGGGAATTTTACTCTTTGGAACCGTATCGACTCTCTTAATTGAGTGGAACAATCCTGGAACGATTGGAAATCTTAGCGCTCCAGAGAAATTGCTGGTTAGTTTCTTCCAGACCGTCAGCATGAGAACGGCAGGTTTTGCTTCCATTGACTACACCCAGGCTCGACCGGTGACCTTGTTCATCTATATCCTGCAGATGTTTCTGGGAGGGGCACCTGGGGGGACAGCAGGGGGGCTCAAGATTACGACCTTCTTTGTCTTGTTGGTCTTCGCTCGTAGCGAACTATTGGGCTTGCCTCATGCCAATGTGGCTCGGAGGACCATTGAACCCCGAACCGTGCAAAAATCTTTCAGTGTCTTTATTATCTTCTTGCTGACCTTCTTGCTGGGCTTGATCCTGCTAGGAATAACAGCAGAGGGAAATCCGCGCTTTATCTACCTCATGTTTGAGACCATTTCAGCCCTTGCGACAGTTGGAGTGACGGCAAATTTAACTCCGGAGTTAGGTAAGTTAGCCCTCAGCATCGTTATGTTGTTGATGTTTATCGGTCGTATTGGTCCCTTGACACTACTGGTCAGTGTAGCGGAATACCAGCCAGACAAGAAAGATACGATTCACTATATGAAAGCAGATATCACTATCGGATAAGAAAGGAAAAACGATGTCAGATCGGACAATTGGAATTTTAGGCTTGGGAATTTTTGGGAGCAGTGTTTTGGCTGCCCTAGCCAAGCATGACATGAATATCATTGCTATTGATGACCACGAGGAACGCATTAATCAATTTGAACCAGTGTTGGCGCGTGGAGTAGTTGGAGATATCACGGATGAAGAACTCCTTCTATCAGCGGGGATTGACACCTGTGATACCGTAGTTGTCGCAACGGGGGAAAATCTGGAGTCCAGTGTTCTCGCGGTTATGCACTGCAAGAGTCTAGGAGTGCCGACCGTCATTGCCAAGGTCAAAAGCCATACAGCTAAAAAGGTGTTGGAAAAAATTGGTGCAGACGCAGTTATTTCACCAGAGTTTGAAATGGGACGCTCATTGGCACAGACCATCCTCTTTCATAACAGCGTAGACGTCTTTCAGCTAGACAAGAATGTATCGATTGTCGAGATGAAAATCCCCCAATCATGGGTAGGTAAAAGCCTCAGTCAGTTAGATTTGCGTGGGCGATACAACCTCAACGTACTAGGTTTTCGTGCCTACGAAAATGCTCCTCTGGATGTCCAATTCGGACCTAATGACCTCTTGCAGGCAGATGCCTACATCATGGCCGTCATTAATAACCAACATTTGGACACCCTAGCTGAACTGAGTGAGTAGGAGAGGAAGGGTACTCTCTTTCCAAATAATTAACGAGTCAATATAAGTATTTTATAAGAGGGATTTAAGAAAAATTTTAACTTTTTCTTAATCCTTTTTAATTTTAGGAGATTATACTAGAGTCATAAAAAAAAGAAAACTCTAAGGAGAATCCTATGAAATTCAATCCAAATCAGAGATATACTCGTTGGTCTATTCGCCGTCTCAGTGTCGGTGTTGCTTCAGTTGTTGTGGCTAGTGGCTTCTTTGTCCTAGTCGGTCAACCAAGTTCTGCACGTGCTGATGTCGTCAATCCGACTCCTGCCCAAGTCGTGCCAGACGCTGCTTCGGTGAGTGAAAAGAACGACTTACCAGCAGAGGTTCTCAAAAACGCAGTCGATGTAGCTCTTCCTTCAGAACAAGCAGACTCAGCACCTAAAGCAAGCTTGGATACCACAAGCTCTTCAGAAAAAGCGGACGCAACTGCTAAAGAACCTGCAGTAGCGCCAAAAGAAGAAGTACAAGCACAACCTGACTCTAAGAAACAAACAGAAGATGCAGTTAAACCTGTGGAAAGTCCTGCGTCTACAGTTTCTGGACAAGACCGTGAAGCTAGTGAAGCGCAACCAGCGACCACCCCAGCTGAAGTGCAAAAAGGTGTGGCTGACAACACCAAAGATACAGTAGATGTCCCAGCTTCTTACTTGGATAGAGCCAATTTCCCAGGTCCATTTACAGCTGGTGTCAACCAAGTCATTCCATACGAATTCTTTGCTGGTGATGGCATGTTGACTCGCCTGATCTTGAAAGCATCCGATAAGGCTCCATGGTCCGACAACGGAACAGCTAAAAATCCCGCTCTCCCACCAGTAGAGAAATTGGGCAAAGGCCTTTACTTTTACGAAGTGGACTTGGCCGGCACCCAAGGAAAATCTGATAAAGAGCTTCTTGACCTTTTGAAACAAAATGGTACACAAAGCTATAAAGCTACTATCAAGGTGTACGGTGCAAAAGACGGCAAGCCTGACTTAACTAATCTGGTAGCGACTAAAGATTTGGATGTTAACTTGAATGGCTTGACCACCCCAGCTGAAGTGCAAAAGGGTGTGGCTGACAACACCAAAGACACAGTAGATGTCCCAGCTTCTTACTTGGATAGAGCCAATTTCCCAGGTCCATTTACAGCTGGTGTCAACCAAGTCATTCCATACGAATTCTTTGCTGGTGATGGCATGTTGACTCGCCTGATCTTGAAAGCATCCGATAAGGCTCCATGGTCCGACAACGGAACAGCTAAAAATCCTGCTCTATTGCCACTTGAAGGCTTGGCTAAAGGTCAATATTTCTACGAAGTGGATTTGAATGGCAATACGGTTGGCAAAGATGGTCAGGCCTTGCTGGATCAACTTCGAGCTAACGGAACCCATACATACCTAGCTACTGTTAAAGTCTATGGATCTAAAGATGGCAAACCTGATTTGACCAATCTGATTGCTACTCGACAAGTAACGATTCGACTTCGTGGAAAAGAAATGGCGACAATACCATCTCAACAAGGTCAGATGAATACGAAGCCTTCTGAAACAGGCTCTACAGGTACGACTGAGGGTATGATGGGTACAAATCACCATATGTCAGATATGAAAGTAGATCAACCAGCTTCTAGCCCAATGGCTAATATGATGAAAAAAGATGATAAAGCGATGCTACCAAATACTGGGGAAGCTCAAACAGCTACAGCTGGCCTTGGTATCTTTGGTCTAGCCTTGGCAGGTCTTGTTGGACTTTTGGGTTTGACAACCAAACGAGAAGATTAAGATTCAAATCACTTAAACATTAGGGAAAATAGTGTTATACTAAAGCAAGTATAACACTGTTTTTATCGAAGGAGTGTCAGATGAAAAAGACAATTTTGCTGGTTGATGATGAGATAGATATTCTAGATATTCAAAACCGCTATCTTATACAGGCCGGTTACGATGTTTTGGTCGCCCATGATGGTAAGGAGGGATTAGAACTTTTCAGAAAAAAATCTATCGACCTCATTATCACAGATATCATGATGCCCAATATGGACGGTTATGATTTTATCAGCGAAGTTCAGTATATCGCTCCGGATCAACCCTTCCTCTTTACAACTGCTAAGACAAGCGAACAGGATAAGATTTATGGATTAAGTTTGGGGGCAGATGATTTTATAGTCAAACCCTTTAGCCCACGCGAATTGGTTTTAAGAGTGAATAATATCTTGCGTCGCCTTAGCCGTGGAGGAGAGACAGAACAGATCGAGTTTGGTGACTTGGTAATCAACCATGTGACTCATGAGGTTCGCATTGGGGAGCAACCATTGGAATTGACAGTAAAATCCTTTGAACTTCTATGGGTATTAGCCAGCAATCCTGAGAGAGTCTTTTCAAAGACGGAACTTTATGAGAAGGTATGGCAAGAGGACTATGTGGATGATACCAATACACTCAATGTTCATATCCATGCTTTGAGGCAAGAGTTGACCAAGTATACGAATTCCAATGCTCCTGCTATCAAAACTGTCTGGGGTTTGGGCTATAAGATGGAAAGACCAAGAGGTAGAAAATGAAATTAAAAAACTATATTTTAGTGGGGTATCTAGTGTCGACTCTACTAACGATTTTGGTCGTTTTCTGGGCAGTCCAACGAATGTTGATTGAGAAAAGTGAAGTTTACTTTCTAGTTGGAATGACCTTGATTGCTAGTTTCATTGGCGCTGCAGTGAGCATCTTTCTTTTGTCGCCAGTGTTCTCTTCTCTGAAACATTTGAAAAAACAAGCTCAGGATATAGCAAGCAAGGATTTCAGCACAGAAATTGAAACCAAAGGCCCATTAGAATTTCAAGAGCTGGGCCAGGCTTTTAATGACATGTCTCACAATTTGCAAGCTACCTTTCAATCACTTGATGAGAGCGAGCAAGAAAAGAGAATGATGATTGCGCAGCTCTCTCACGATATTAAAACTCCCATTACCTCCATTCAGGTTACTGTGGAGGGAATTCTAGATGGAGTGATTAAGGAAGAGGAACGGCTCCACTACTTAACCACGATTGGTCGGCAAACCGAGCGTCTAAACAAGCTAGTGGAGGAATTGGATGTTCTGACTCTTAACACCCAACCTCAAGATACTGCCGATGAAGAAGTCGAAGAGGTCTTTTTAGATCAGCTGTTGATTGAGTCAATGAGTGAATTTCAACTCCAGATTGAACAAGAGGAGCGGGATGTTTACATTCAGGTATCACCTGAGTCGGCGAAAATCAAGAGCCATTCTGACAAACTTTCTCGTATTCTGGTCAATTTGTTAAACAATGCCTTTAAATATTCAGAACCAGGAACCAGAATCGAGGTTCTTGCCCAATTAACAGAACAAGAACTGACAATCAGTGTGAAAGACGAGGGACAGGGGATCCTTCCTGAAGATTTGGAAAAGATTTTTAAACGACTTTATCGTGTAGAAACTTCGCGAAATATGAAGACGGGTGGACATGGATTAGGACTTGCGATTGCACGCGAACTAGCCCATCAGCTTGGTGGCGAAATCACAGCAGAAAGTCAATATGGCTTAGGAAGCAAGTTTACATTCAGCCTCAATTTGAAATAAAGCCGTAAAATCCCTTTACAAATCTAGCTTTTCATGGTACAATAGCCTTTGTGTGAAATAGCAGCAGGAAAGCATGAAGCTCGTCAACAGGTGTCTTATGACAAGTAACCTTTGGCTGTTTAGGCGAAGGGCATCTGCACGAATCAGGGCTTTCTAAGTGACTATTTCCGCCAAATATTATTTATATCAGGAGGACATACATATGTCACGTTATACAGGACCATCTTGGAAACAAGCTCGTCGCCTTGGCCTTTCACTTACAGGTACAGGTAAAGAATTGGCACGTCGTAACTACGTACCAGGACAACACGGACCAAACAACCGTTCTAAATTGTCAGAATACGGTTTGCAATTGGCTGAAAAACAAAAACTTCGTTTCACTTACGGTGTAGGTGAAAAACAATTCCGTAACTTGTTCGTACAAGCTACTAAGATCAAAGGCGGAATCCTAGGTTTCAACTTCATGCTTCTTTTGGAACGTCGTTTGGATAACGTTGTTTACCGTCTTGGCCTTGCGACTACTCGTCGTCAAGCTCGTCAATTCGTAAACCACGGTCACATCCTTGTGGACGGAAAACGCGTTGATATCCCATCATACCGTGTAACTCCAGGTCAAGTGATCTCAGTTCGTGAAAAATCATTGAAAGTTCCAGCAATCCTTGAAGCAGTAGAAGCTACTCTTGGACGTCCAGCATTCGTATCATTCGATGCTGAGAAATTGGAAGGTTCATTGACTCGCTTGCCAGAACGTGACGAAATCAACCCAGAAATCAACGAAGCACTTGTCGTTGAATTCTACAACAAAATGCTTTAATTTTAAGAAATATCTTACAGAAAGCCTACAACAGTGGGCTTTTTGCTTTGTCTTAAAACGTTGATTTCTGGGTTTGCTTAGATATTTGCTAGATTGATTTCATTGCTGCTTCAAAGAATGAGACGGCTTTTTTTGCATTCTCTTTTGAGAGGTGGCTATATATATCCATGGTCATGCTGATTTGCGAGTGACCTAGGCGGTGCTGAAGCTCCTTGTAAGAGGTATGCCAGAGTTAAGCAGTAAACTAGCGTGGGTATGACGGAAACCGTGAAAGCCAATGTTAGGAACGCTAGCACGTTTGAAGTGGGTTCTTAACCTGGTTTGTAAGGTTCGATTATTAGGGTACTCATGTATGAAGTCAGAAAAGACCACCGTTTCAGTACGTCCAAGTTGCCAAGCCTCTTTTACTTGTCTACGTTTGTACTGTTTCAGCATGCTAACAGTTGCTTGATCTATATCTATATCTCGATAACTAGACTTTGATTTTGGGCTATTGGTTTCTTGCTTATAGTTTAGAGTCTTTGTGACGTGGATAACTGCATTATCTAAGTTTATATCAGACCAGGATAGGGCTAAAGCTTCATTGATACGATAATCGACTTCTATATACCAAAAATACCTATCGAGTAACTATCAAGTCAGCGCGAATCAAATACTTTCGCTTCTTTCTTATGGTAAGTTGAATTAATAAAATAATTATGATATTCTTTTTCTATAAGGAAAAAATTAAAATGATTATAAGATAGTTTATTTAGAAAATTAGTCAAAATTTTTTCTAATTAATTTGGAAATCATTAACAAGGGGGATATTATGGCTGAAAGAATAATACATCAAGCTGATCTTCGTGCTATCGAGAATAATTTGCGCTCTATCCATGAAGGATTACGAACAATTGATGCTAGAGTTGATGTAGCAAACGAAAATCTTCAAATCGTGTACGATGAAATTGGTAGTTTAGCACAAGAATTTCATGAATTTGTGAATATCCAACAAAAAGCTAATAGATTAGGACAAGCTGAAACTCGACTGGTAAAAATACGTCAGGAAATTGAGAAGAAATACGGACATTATGATATTGTTCGTCGTACTACCACAGGGATTTTACAAGCTGATGATTTAGGAATTGTCAAAAAAGAAACAATCAGCACTGCAACAGAAGAACTAATGATATCAACTCCAGGCTACTGGCTTGCTCCATGCTTGGTTGCATTAGCAGCATGGATAAATAATCAACCCGAGTTAGCTGAAAAAGCAGTCAAGGAAGGGCTTAAACGAAACGATGAAAAAACCTCCCTTTTCTTTGCCTTAATTTGTAGAAGAGCTAACAGAAAGAACGCATGCCTTAAGTGGACTCAACGTTATCTAGCTAATCAAGATGAAGAAAATCTCGACAGAAATTCTATAATTATCTTAGATGCTTTTGCGAGTGGACTCTTGGGAGCTGATACCGAAGGAGTCATCTCACGTCAAATGAATGAATGGCTCAGTCGACTTGAAGAAAAACCTGGTTTTACTGAACAGCAAACAGAACAATGGTCCGAAGCCATTAACTTAAAAAGAAGAGAACTAGATGAAGATTTATACTCTAACCTAAGAAAATATAGTAATAGTTGGCCTGTTCTAGAGGATATTTTAGAAGGTGCTCATCTCCATGAACAAATATTAAACTATCTAACTGATATTTTTGAGAAAAAAGGGTCTACAGAAAGCGTCAAAGAACAATTAGATGATATTTTAGACACACTTGTGACTGATTTTGATAACGAGGAACTAGCTCTTCGAAAACAAGAAAAATTCGAGCAGTTTGTGGTTGACTTTGGAGGAGATGACAACCGTGCTCATCAAAACATGGATATTGAGGTGACTGCATTTGAAACCCATAAAGACTTCACCCAGTTGCTTACCGATGCAGCAATGAAACCCGAATCTTCTCACTCAAGTATATCAACCCAAAAATTTGCATTGGCTCTTTCTCGTGATTGGGTAACAAACGCTTATAATGACGTTACTGCAAAAAATCGCATGAAGATTCCTTACGAAATTGAAATTAATGTGGATACTTTTAATGATAAATCAACAGATGGCCAAAACGAAAACGAGTTGATTGAAAAATTCAATTCTCAGATTGACTCTGAAAAAGAACAAACTTTGTCAAACTACTTCCCAAGTTTATTTGATAAATTCCTTTTGTATGGTGGTATAGCTATCGGAGTAATCGGTTTAATGATGATTTTTGGGAATATTTTCTTAGGTTTAATAGCTATTATAGCAGGGATTTTTATGGTTCTTAAGCATAAATCCAATATTGAAAACATTGAAACGAGTCGCAAGAAAATTGAAGAACAATACGAGAATAAAAGAGTGAATGGTGAACAAATTATAAGAGCTACTCTAGCTGAAATTGTAGACTTTAGAATTGAATTTGCAGAGAAAGATGCTGAAAGTACGAAAGTTCTTGACTTCCTTGAACAAATAAGGCCTGAACAATATGTAAACAAATTGTCATCATCTAATAGAAAGATTAAAATTTGAGGAGGTAATTGACATGGATGAAAAATCTAAAGGCGATAGTAAGCCATCATCTAATAACACCACTCCATTTAAGAGTATTAATACTGAAGAGGCTAATACTGAAGAAACTGTGAGCGTGTTTGCTGAGGGACTCCCTTCATGGGATATCGTGCCTCCACAATTGCTAGTCAGAAGGAAACGGCAAAAATAATGAATAAACCACAAACATATGCAGAATGGGTAAATGTCTTAACTGTTTTTAAAAACAAAGATGATGATGAAACAGCTTTAAAAATGATGAAATCTGGAACGATCGAATGGCAATACGGTGTGGCAGAACGTTTTTCTACAAAGTTAATTGACGCTGTTAATTACCGTATGAATGTAGCTTCAGATAAGTTTCAAAATGATTTACTAAAATCCAAAGGATACGAGGGAGCTATTATTCAAGCAATTCTTTCTTTGAGAAAAGAAATGACGTTCTTAGCTGAAGCAATCAATCTTCCTGCAATTCCGTATAAAGAGCGACAACACTACCTAAATCTCGTTATAGAACAAGCTAATAGTATGCAAAAATCTTTAGAAGAATCTGCAAAACAGGACCGAAGCGGAAAAATGTCAAGTATTATTAGAAATCATAAAATTAATTCTTTTTTTAATAAAGGTGAACAGTAAATGAGCAATATAGTAAAAAGCAAAGAACTTCTTACGAGATATTCACTTGCAAGAATCCCTTTTATTGCTATCAATACCATTGAGCCAAGTAGAACATTAGATATGTTAAAGGAAATATCTGAAGAATTACAACTTCCGTTCAACGTACATACTCTCACCAAAGGTGTGTATGATCTTAGTTCTGGTAAGAATGTTAACGATGATAAATCTGTTTATGGTGCAATAGATTACATGACGGAACAAATGCAAAAGAAACAATACCAAACTATTGTACTGACAGAAGTTCCGGATCTTAGTAATGAAAATAGCGATTCTAAACAAGTCTTAGCATTGGTCAATCTAGCCAATGAAACTGGAGGCGTCGTAATTGTTTTTACTAACACCTCTATTTGGAATCAACTTCAACGTCAAGGTATGACAGTGAAAATAGATTTACCTAACGAAGAGGAAATGTACTCAATAATTCAAGAATACATTGACGACTATCGAAATGACATCCAAATTGAATGGGACAACTCCGATATTCGGGAAGCTGCTGCAGCTCTTAATGGGGTAACTAGAATTGAGGCGGAGAACGTTATCGCAGCTTTGATTGCAAATAAGTGCATAAGAAAATCTGATTTAGATGAGATAAGATTTGCAAAAGATCGCCTATTCTCTGATATCTCTGGTCTAGAAAAAATCGTTGTAGATGATTCTGTGAAGGATGTCGGAGGACTTGAAGGATTAAGGAAGTGGCTTAATGAAAAGAAAGAACTGCTAACTCCCGAAAAGAAAGATATGTTACGTGAGAAAGGATTGCAACCACCTAGAGGAATACTACTAGTAGGTGTCCCTGGATGTGGAAAATCTTTATCTGCTAAATCAATTTCCGCTAACTGGAAACTCCCATTATATCGTTTAGATTTTGCAACGGTTCAAGGAAGTTATGTAGGTCAGTCTGAACAGCAACTCAAAGATGCTCTAACTACCGCTGAGAATGTATCTCCATGTATTTTATGGATTGATGAAATAGAAAAAGGACTATCAGGAGCTACTGGAGGCGCTAATGATGGCGGTGTATCTACTCGTATGGTTGGTCAATTCTTATTCTGGATGCAAGAATGCAAAAAACAAGTTTTTGTAGTTGCAACAGCTAATGATGTATCTATGCTTCCATCAGAACTTCTCCGTCGAGGAAGATTTGATGAGTTATTCTTTGTTGATCTACCTACTGCAGATGAGCGTAAAGAAATACTTGCTTTGTATTTTAAAAAATACTTAAGTCTAGAATTTGAAGGAGATTTTTCTGATAATATCATTCAAATAAGCGATGGTTTCACTGGTGCGGACTTAGAATCGACAGTTAGAGATTTAGCTTACCGAGCTATCGCTAATAACAATTTTATTCTCAATGAAGAGAATATCATGAATGCTTTCAATAATGTAGTCCCACTCTCTCAAACTAGCCCAGAAAAAATTGAGGCTATTAGAGATTGGGGGAAAGAAAGAGCTGTTCCTGCATCTGGAAAACCAATCGGTGGAGAGGGACTTGTTCATAAACAAAGTGGACTTAAAACAAGAAAAGTACTTGTTTAATAAGTTCATTATTTGGACACGGTAACTGTAATCTCAGTTTCGTGTCCATTTTTATAATTCCTTAAATGAAGATCTATTCTAAGAGTACCATTAAAAGGAATCTTAAACTGCAAAATATAACTTATAACACAATTAGGAGAAAAATAGATGCCTAAACCAATGTTAAATCCATACCAATCCCAAAAACAAACACAAGCAAGCCATATCATGACTTCTAACTTAAAACAACCACAGATAGATAAATTGAGTTTAGATAGGCTTCTAAGAAAATCACGGTCTAAAGAATATATGGATACTATTCATCAACTAGATGCAGGAGGACATGTTCATAATAAAAAGGAAGTAAATGAAATTATTAATACAATTAAGTCAGAATTCCCAGATGTGGATATTAATGGAATTCTCCTAGGTTTTGTAGCAAAATGTTATTTAGGGGCACCTTATGAAGCGCACACCCTAGACTTAGTTGGAGAAATCATTGAGCATTATAAACGAGGAGAGACATTACCTGGTGGGCTCGATAAAGCCAAAAGCATTGCTTTACATGGAGGATATGATTTTATCGAAGTTTATACAGATTGTTGTCGAGCAATTAGCTCAAATGGTTCCGTATCAGTTATAAAAGATTAATTATGTATAGAACAGTAACATATGGCATACAGAGAATTTCATAAATAATTGGTAATTAACCTAAAAGGATACTATTAGGTAACAGGAAAAATTCATCTCGATGTTAAAACGACTACTGTATTATCTTTGTAATATAGTAAAATTATCAGGAATCGCTTGGAATAATTAATTTGTTTTTCTCTATATAATAAGAATTAGTGGCATGAAAGGATAGCTATATAGTAGGACACAAAATATCTATTACCAACCAACGCGCTACTTAGCTAGTGGGGGGACATTCGGCGGTTTCGCCTATTCTCTTTTATAACTAAGCCCATAGAAATAAATCTAAGGTTTTTTTGTGCACTTATATTGTATGCTCAAGATTTTAAAAATACAAAAAAATGACTTCTGAAATAAATTCACAAGTCATCTAGTATAGTCTCTAATAATCTATACTGCAATCGATAAGAGAATTATATCACTTTATCTCAGTTTTTGTCAAGTAGAATAAATAAAAAGTCACACATAATTATTAATACTATTTATTTTATGATATATATTCGTTCCAAGGATTCTATTAAATTCGCTCCTTGGAATTTCATTATTTAAATTATCTACAATCTGTTTAAAATCTCTGATTAATCTTCTTAATTCTGTTTTTGAATAACCAAATCCTTTTAAGTACATAACTAAAAGCATAAAATAATCTACAATTGAATTAAACATTATATTTTGAATTCTATATCTTAAGTTTATATCATTTAATAGCGTTCGATTAATGTTACGTTTCTTAAAACGAGTATCAAAAATAATATGATTATGTGCGATCGCATTTCTCAATTCGTTTAAAATAAATATATGATTTGTCAGATGACTTGCATTGGTATCCATAGCATCATAGATTCCAAGTATATTAAGTACATTTTTTCGGTAATCTCTATGCATTTGCTCAACGAAATCGCCAAGTTTCCCAAATGATAAAATTTCAAATACTATCCACAAAGGGATCTGATCTCCCGAATTAATTTTATTAGTGACCATTTTATTTTTATTATAGTTCATATGAATACTCGTATGAACATTTTTTTGAAGATTCAAACGTTTTTTGAGCATATCCGTTCTCTGATTAGAAGCAAAATGCATACAGTCGGTCAATTTGTTAATATATATGTCTTCGAATATTGGATCACTATTACTTACCAGTTCATCTAAAATATAATTTTTAATATGTGTTTCACAAGAGACTAAAGGCGAGAATAATAAATCTTTTAAGGCTGTGTCAAAGTTATAAATAGCTACAATTTCATCAAAGTTACTAAAGTTGAATAAATTTTGCCTAGATTTATAAAAACGATATCCTTTATAGCCATGGTAATAACCCATTCTAAGTAAATATTTTTTATGTTTAGAACCATATATAGTAATTCCATGGTTATTTCTTATATGCCTCATTAAACTATTGGTTGATTGACCGTTCACCATTTAAAATTACTCCATTCCTTTAACTTTGCTTTCGATAAAATTAATTTCATTATAATAAAACACCCCAAGTTAGGTTTTTCTGTCTAACTTTTGAGGTGCAGTTCAAATCAGCGTTTTTCTTATGTATTGATTCGTATTGAATGCTTACTTAACTTCTGTAAACACAACGTGCTTGCGAAGTTTTGGTGAGTATTTCTTCAATTGAAGACGGTCTGGAGTGTTACGTTTGTTTTTAGAAGTAAGGTACAAGCGTTCACCAGATTCTTTGTGTTCAAGTGTGATATTTACGCGCATGGTATCTCCCTTCTATTATTCAGCTGATGCAGCTTTAGCGATCTTACGTCCTTTGTAGTATCCTTTAAGTGATACACGGTGAGAACGTGAGTAATCTCCAGTAGTTTCGTCAAAGTTTACAGATGGAGCTGTTACTTTGTAGTGTGTACGACGTTTGTTTTTCTTCGCTTTTGAAGTGCGACGTGCAGGTACTGCCATTTTGATTTCTCCTTTAGGTATTTAAATTCGATTCAATCTAGTGATTTTCATCAACCATACTAGGATAACACATTTTTTTTGTAAAGTAAAGTTACTTGACAAAAAAAGATGAAAAAATTAGAAGTTGTTAATCGGAATTTTTTGAAAATTCAAGAATTTTCTTCTGTTCATTACTTTTAAATTGTGCTATAATAGTAAAAACTGAAACGGGAGGGATAAGATGACTGAATTAGATAAACGTCACCGCAGCAGCATTTATGACAGCATGGTTAAATCACCAAACCGTGCTATGCTTCGCGCGACTGGTATGACAGATAAGGACTTTGAAACACCGATTGTGGGAGTGATTTCGACTTGGGCGGAAAATACACCATGTAACATTCACTTGCATGATTTCGGGAAATTGGCTAAAGAAGGTGTCAAATCTGCGGGCGCTTGGCCTGTTCAGTTTGGGACCATTACCGTAGCGGACGGGATTGCTATGGGAACGCCTGGTATGCGTTTCTCTCTAACATCTCGTGATATCATCGCGGACTCCATCGAGGCGGCTATGGGTGGTCACAACGTCGATGCCTTCGTCGCTATCGGTGGCTGTGACAAGAACATGCCTGGTTCTATGATTGCTATTGCTAACATGGACATTCCAGCTATCTTCGCCTATGGTGGTACCATTGCACCGGGTAATCTTGATGGTAAAGACATCGACTTGGTTTCTGTTTTTGAGGGAATCGGAAAATGGAACCACGGTGACATGACAGCTGAGGACGTGAAGCGTCTTGAATGTAATGCCTGCCCTGGCCCTGGTGGCTGTGGTGGTATGTATACAGCTAATACCATGGCGACTGCTATCGAAGTTCTCGGTATGAGTTTGCCAGGGTCTTCATCTCACCCAGCTGAATCAGCTGACAAGAAAGAAGATATCGAAGCAGCAGGACGAGCTGTTGTCAAGATGCTGGAGCTTGGTCTCAAACCATCAGATATCTTGACTCGTGAAGCCTTTGAAGATGCTATCACTGTAACTATGGCTCTCGGTGGTTCTACAAATGCTACTCTTCACTTACTTGCCATTGCCCATGCGGCTAATGTTGACTTGTCACTTGAGGACTTCAATACGATCCAAGAGCGCGTGCCTCACTTGGCCGACTTGAAACCATCTGGTCAGTATGTCTTTCAAGACCTCTACGAAGTCGGTGGTGTGCCAGCAGTTATGAAGTATTTGTTGGCAAATGGTTTCCTTCATGGCGACCGCATCACATGTACTGGTAAGACAGTTGCTGAAAACTTGGCCGACTTTGCAGACCTCACACCAGGTCAAAAAGTCATCATGCCACTTGAAAATCCAAAACGTGCAGATGGTCCGCTTATCATCTTGAACGGGAACCTTGCCCCTGATGGAGCAGTTGCCAAGGTATCAGGTGTGAAAGTGCGTCGCCACGTTGGACCGGCTAAGGTCTTTGACTCAGAAGAAGATGCTATTCAGGCAGTTCTGACAGACGAAATCGTTGATGGCGATGTTGTCGTTGTTCGTTTTGTTGGACCTAAGGGTGGTCCTGGTATGCCTGAGATGCTGTCCCTTTCTTCAATGATCGTTGGTAAAGGTCAAGGAGACAAGGTTGCCCTTTTGACGGATGGTCGTTTCTCTGGTGGTACTTATGGTCTTGTTGTCGGACATATCGCCCCTGAAGCTCAGGATGGTGGACCAATTGCCTACCTCCGTACAGGTGATATCGTTACAGTTGACCAAGATACCAAAGAAATTTCCATGGCCGTGTCCGAAGAAGAACTTGAAAAACGCAAGGCAGAAACAACCTTGCCACCACTTTACAGCCGTGGTGTCCTCGGTAAATATGCCCACATCGTATCATCCGCTTCTCGCGGAGCCGTGACAGACTTCTGGAATATGGATAAGTCAGGTAAAAAATAAACTCAAAAAGCAAGCCATTTCGGCTTGCTTCTTTTCATCTTCAAAAGTGATTTGCCTGCTTATACTCAATAAAAATCAAAGAGCAAACTAGAAAGCTAGGCGCAGGTTGCTCAAAGCACAGCTTTGAGGTTGGAGATAAAGCTGATGTGGTTTGAAGAGATTTTTGAAGAGTATTAACGAGGTGGCAGTCCAAGGGCAATACGGCCGTAGCGACTGATTCGTGTAATCTTCCAGGCAGGTGACCAGGTGACTTCAACCTTGACATCTTCGATACCCTCGATTTGTTTCAGACCTGCCACGATTTCGATAGGCAAGCTTTCGGCACAATCGCAGGCGGTATCGGTGAAGGTCATGACAATCTTGCAGAGACCCGTTTCGTCCAGATTGATTTCATAAATCAGCCCTAGATTGTACACATCCAATTCCACATCTGTATCAAAAACCTTCTCTAGTTTTTCGATAATTTGGTCTTGCAAGGCCAAAGCGCGGTCATTGATTTTGATATCGTCTCTCATAACAGTCCCTCCACGTGATAAATATCCTCTATTTTCTCATAATTCTGACAATTTAGCAAGTTTTTGATGAATTTTCTGAAAAGTATGATAGAATAAAGAAAATAATCAATCAAGGGGAAAGCGATGGAGAAGCTTGGAAAAGTCTTTAGACAATTACGAGAGTCAAGAAATATTTCATTAAGACAAGCAACTGGGGGACAATTTTCGCCGTCGATGTTGTCACGATTTGAAACAGGTCAAAGTGAACTTTCGGTGGGAAAGTTTCTGTTTGCCCTAGAAAATATATCTGCCAGTGTAGAGGAAATCCTCTTTCTGGCGAGAGGTTTTCAGTATGATACAGATTCTGAGTTGAGAAAAGAAATCACAGATATCTTGGATCCAAAGAACATAGCACCTCTCGAGGACTTGTATCGTAAGGAGTATCAAAAGCATGCCCATTCTCAAAATAAACAGAAACATATTCTAAATGCTATTATTATCAAGTCTTATATGAAGAGCATGGATGAAACGGTAGAGTTAACAGCAGAGGAAGGGAAAGTCCTTCATGATTATCTGTTTTCTACCGAGATTTGGGGAATCTATGAACTCAATTTGTTCTCAGTCAGTTCTCCGCTCTTATCTGTTTCTCTTTTTACTAGATATGTACGAGAAATGGTCCGCAAATCTGATTTTCTAATGGAAATGTCTGGTAATCGAAACCTTTTTCACACCATGCTATTGAATGGTTTTTTAGCCAGCATTGAGTGTGAATAATTTACCAATGCCTCTTATTTTAAACGTGTCATCAAAGAGCATTTCTACAAGGAAAATGAGACCTATTTTCGAATTGTCTATTTGTGGGCGGAAGGTCTCCTTGATAGCAAGCAGGGCAGAGTCAAGGAAGGGCAAAAAAAGATGGAAGATGCTGTCCGTATTTTTGAGATGCTTGGCTGTAACAAATCTGCTGAATACTATAGAAACACGACCGATTGTTGAATATCTGCAAGTTAAGAAAATGATTTAAAATTTGAAGCGATAGAACTTTAGACCTCTTTCAGGTCATTAAAGAAGTTCTATCGTTTTTTGTTTGTTGCATATATTCAAAAAAATTTCTCGCTAATTCATAAGTGCTATACTGTAGTCATACTTCATATAGAACTTATACTCTTCGAAAATCTCTTCAAACCACGTCAGCTTCACCTTGCCGTAGGTATGGTTACTGACTTCGTCAGTTCTATCCACAACCTCAAAACACTGTTTTGAGCAGCCTGCAGCTAGCTTCCTAGTTTGCTCTTTGATTTTCATTGAGTATTCGAACAAGAAGGGAGATTATCTATGAAACTATTGTTTAGAAATCAAGCTTATCGACTGTTGACTTTGTCACGCTTCTTCAATGCTTTTGGTGCTTCTATTTTTAACTTGGTATTTATTGTCTATGCATCGACCTTGCCACAAGCCTCTTTTGCGGTTGCTATGGCGAATATTGTGATGATTCTTCCGACTCTCTTTACAGTTTTTGTAGGGATTCGGGCAGATTACACGAGGGACAAGATCAAATGGATGACTTACAGCGGTTTGTTTCAGGCTCTTCTCTTTTTCCTGGCAGCTCTGGTGCTTGGTCAAGCCAGTCTCTTTGCTTTTTCTAGTCTGTGTTTGATCAATGTTATCAGTGATGTGATCAGTGATTTTGCAAGTGGCTTGCGCATGCCTCTCGTTAAGGAAAAAGTAGCTGGAGAGGATCTGATGGAGGCTTATTCTTTTTCCCAGTTTATCACCTATATTTCAGCTATTGGTGGTCAAGCTTTCGGGGTCTGGCTCTTAGGGCTATCGGTCAACAATTTTTCTCTCGTTGCGGGAATCAATGCCTGTTTTTTCCTAGTATCAGCCGCTATTCTCTTTTTAGGAAAAAGCAAATTAAGCCTATCAATTTCATCTGCTGATGGTGAAATACTAAAAAATGAGAAGCTTTCTATCAAAGAACAGTTCCTAACAATTTACCGAAATTTACGTCTCGTTTTTCTTCAAAGCGGACAAAAGAACTTTGGTTTGATGCTCTGTGCGGTTTTATTGATTAACGCATTGGGAGGTGCTTTGGGTGGAATTTATAACATTTTCTTTTTGAACCACTCTCTGTTGAACTTTTCGTACACAGAGGCGCTATTTATCGAGCAAGTCTGCGTTTTATTAGCAGTCATCGTCAGTAGCCTTACGGGTAATGATTATTTTGGGAAGCAGTCCTTGCCTAGATTGATGATGTGGGCGACATTAGGAGTCAGTCTAGTTGGCCTGGCTAACTTATTCAATCAAGTCGTGCTTGGTTTGCTATTCCTCTTTTTAACCTTGTATGTGTCTGGTAAAGTTTCACCAAAGATTAGTGCCATGCTCATGAAAAATCTAGCTCCAGATGTTCTAGCTCGTACCAGTAATTTTTTGGGTTTATTGTTTACCTTATCAGTACCTCTTGGTACAGCCTGTTTTTCACTTGTAGCCGTATGGAATATGCAGTTGACTTGGATCTTTTTTGTTGTCCTTTCCTTGCTGGCTATCCTTTTGACAAGTCTTAATCTCAAAAATGATATTTGAATCCTAATTTTTTTCTCACTGTTTTAATCCCTCTATTTATGGTAAAATAAGACTATTAAGTTTAAAGAGGATTCCCTATGAAATTACAAAAACCAAAAGGAACGCAGGATATCTTGCCTGCTGAGTCTGCCAAATGGCAGTACGTTGAGGGCTTTGCCCGTGAAATTTTCAAGCGCTACAACTATGCAGAAGTGCGTACGCCTATTTTTGAGCATTACGAGGTCATCAGTCGCTCCGTCGGAGACACAACGGATATCGTAACTAAGGAAATGTATGATTTCTATGACAAGGGTGACCGCCATATCACCCTTCGTCCAGAAGGAACTGCGCCCGTTGTCCGTTCCTATGTGGAAAATAAACTCTTCGCTCCAGAAGTGCAAAAGCCAAGTAAGTTCTACTACATGGGCCCTATGTTCCGCTATGAGCGTCCACAGGCAGGTCGTTTACGCCAGTTCCACCAGATTGGTGTCGAGTGCTTTGGCTCTAGCAATCCAGCTACCGATGTGGAAACAATCGCTATGGCAGCTCATTTCTTGAAAGAAATCGGCATTCAAGGTGTTAAATTGCACCTCAACACTCTTGGAAATCCTGAGAGCCGTGCGGCTTACCGTCAAGCATTGATTGACTATTTGACACCGCTCAAGGAGACCTTGTCTAAGGATAGCCAACGTCGCTTGGAGGAAAATCCTCTCCGTGTCTTGGACTCTAAGGAAAAAGAAGACAAGGTGGCAGTAGAGAATGCGCCGTCTATCTTGGATTTCCTTGATGAAGAAAGCCAAGCTCACTTTGATGCTGTGCGTCAGATGTTGGAAAATCTGGGTGTAGATTATATCATCGATACCAATATGGTGCGTGGTCTGGATTATTACAACCACACGATTTTCGAGTTCGTCACTGAGATTGAGGGCAATGAATTGACTGTCTGTGCGGGTGGTCGCTACGATGGCTTGGTTGCTTACTTTGGTGGTCCTGAAACTGCTGGCTTTGGTTTTGGACTTGGTGTAGAGCGCCTGCTTCTCATCCTTGAAAAGCAAGGTGTGGCCCTCCCTATCGAAAACGCCCTAGATGTCTATATCGCAGTCTTGGGTGAAGGCGCAAATGTCAAGGCTTTGGAATTGGTACAAGCCCTTCGCCAACAAGGATTTAAAGCAGAGCGTGATTACCTCAATCGTAAACTAAAAGCTCAGTTCAAGTCAGCCGATGTCTTTGCGGCTAAGACCCTCATCACCCTGGGAGAGAGTGAAGTCGAAAGCGAACAAGTGACAGTTAAGAACAACCAAACCCGAGAAGAAGTTCAAGTGTCACTTGAGGCAATCAGCCAAAACTTCTCAGAAATCTTTGAAAAATTGAGCTTTTAATGACAGATAAACTGGTCAGGATCTTATTTCTGACCTTTTTCTTTTGCAAAATGACAAAAATCATAAACTTTTTGACAAATATACTTGTCAAAAAGAAAAAGATGTGTTACAATGTAAGCAAGTTAAGAGTAAAGGAGAAAGGAATGCTTAAAAATCGTCTAAAAGAGCTTCGGGCTCGCGATGGCCTCAACCAAACCGAACTAGCCAAGTTAGCAGGGGTTTCCAGACAGACCATCAGTCTGCTAGAGAGGGATGAATACACACCCTCAGTTGTGATTGCCCTGAAGATATCCCAGATATTTAATGAACCAGTCGAGTCGGTATTTCGTATAGAGGAGAACGAGTGATGAACAAGTATAAAGTAATCTATTATGTAGTTGCCATAGCCCTATTAGTCAGCGTATTTCTACTGATTGGGATGGACCTAGGCTGGTTTAATCTGTATCAAAGTGACCAATTTATTTGGGTCTACTTTGCTCTCATCCCAGTAATTGAATGGATTGAAAAGAAATCCAAAAATCTAGCAAGTGAAAAAGGAGAATGAATATGAAAAAGTTTTTAGCAGATTTTCAAGTAGATACTGAGCACAAAGAACTTGCGGGTGTTTGTGCAGGTTTAGGAAATTATTTTAATATTCAAGCCAATATCGTTCGTTTGGTGACAGTCTTGCTGTTTCTCTCTTCGACAGAGATTGGGATTATAACAGTAACTCTCTATGCCTATCTAGCAGGTTGGCTTGGCAATGAACCCTTGGGAGATGGAGCAAAAAAAGCTAGAAACCAAGCTATTCTCTTGTTTGTTGTTTGTTTGATTTTAGTATCACTTGGAACAGAGGGGTTGACAGCTATTTTTGAATCAGGTAAAGTGCTTGGTCAGTGGTTGGTTGGATTAGTTTAGAAAGAGGATGAATATGAAAAAGAAACGCGGATTGTTATTTTTAATGTCTGTTGTCTTTGGAGGCTTCTTGGGCGGTTTTGTAGGGATGTTTAAGGCTGCTACCGAATCCCACGAAATTATGTTAGATGTAAAAGTCTTGATACCATGGATATCAGCTATTTGTTTACTGATAGGTTTCATTAGTATGTTTTTGACTTTCAATTTCTTAAAGAAAAGCAGAAAATTTCACTCCTTGTATCAAGAGGAAATGGACGATGATCTGAATGAAACCTATTATGTGCAAATGTATCGGAATCTCGAGTTTGGGACCATTGCTTTTAATATTACAAGCGTAGCGATTTTATTGGCTCTCTTCATTTCAGGAAGTGATGTGATTGTACTAAATGGAAGCCATCTAACCTTATCTCTTTCTTTTTTGGGATTAGTGTTGATTTTTAATGTTCAAAAATATTTTTATAAAACTATTGCGATTGTTCGTCAGTTTGGTTTGGTGTTTTTCTCTACACCAAAGGACGCATTAGACTATTTCAATTCTTACGATGAAGGGGAGCGCCAGGCTAATTTGGAACAGAGTTTTCGGATTTTATTCCAACTAAATCAGTATGTCTTGCCAGGTCTCTACTTTTTGATTGCTCTCTTTTCCTTACTGACAGGAGAGATTCAGTTACTAGCCTTCTTGCTTGTAGGAGCCATCCATATTTATATCAATGTGATGCAGTTACCTATGGTGAAACGCTATTTCAAATAGGAGTCTTTTATGAAATTACTTAAAAACCTTGGCTGGTTTCTTCTAGCTGTTCTATCCTTTTTCTTTGGTTATGGTCTAGTTCAGAGTATGGCTTTATCAGCTCTTGGACTAGGGGCTTCAATCTTTGGAGTCTTGCCACTTTATGTTGCCCTGTCAGGGGCCTATGTTTATGGAGTTTACAGATGGTATCAGACACAAAAGGTTAGCATCCAGACGACGGTTTTTAATCGTTATATTTGGTTGCCAACTCTGGTTTTGCTAGTGGCGATTACAGCCCAGTTCTTTTTGCCAGATGATCCGTCGGCTAATCAACAGACTGTATCACAATTGACATTGGCTCAGCCTGTCTTTGGTTTCTTTATGGTAGTGGTCTTTGCTCCTCTGACGGAAGAACTCATCTTTAGAGGGATGCTAGCGCGCTATCTCTTTCCTAAACAGAACAACAGCAAACAGACAGCTCTGTTTCTCCTCGTATCAAGTGTGCTTTTTGCCTTGATTCATTTTCCAGGAACTTTGCAACAGTTTTTAGTTTATGCTAGTCTGGGATTGAGTTTGGGTCTGGCTTATGTGAGCCGAAAAGGTCTTCTTTACAGCATTTCTCTCCACGCTTTGAATAATTTAATCGGCTTTTTGATGATACTCATGCTATAATAGAGTCAGGAGGTCACATGAAACGAGTAATTTTATTAGCAGTGATACAGGCAATCGTTCTCTTCTTTATCATCGGGGCACTTGCCTATGCCTTTAAAGGCGACTTCTTTTACAACTATCTAGCAGTTATCTTTGCGCCTATTGCTGGAATCTTACGTTTTGCGACAGCTTATGCGACGGAGATTGTTCTACCTAAAAAGGCAGCTGAGATTGCTGAAAAGCGTAAAAAAGGTTAAGAATCATAATCAGAGAATCCGATGACGTTTTCATCGGATTTTTTGTCTGTTCGTTTTGATTTCTAAAGGCAATCAAACTTTTCTGCTGATTTTCATGAAGTGCCTGCGCTTTTATGGTAAAATAGTAACAGAATAAAAGAGGAGAGAAACAATGAAACGTAGTATGTATGCTGGTCGTGTTCGTGAGGAACATATCGGACAAGAAATTACCTTGAAAGGATGGGTTGGCCGTCGTCGTGACTTGGGTGGTTTGATCTTTATCGACCTTCGTGACCGTGAAGGAATCATGCAGTTGGTTATCAACCCTGAAAAAGTATCTGCAGAGGTCATGGCAACGGCTGAAAGTCTTCGTAGCGAATTTGTCATTGAGGTAACTGGACAAGTTGCTGCGCGTGAGCAAGCCAATGATAAGTTGCCAACGGGTGCAGTTGAGTTGAACGTGACAGCTTTGACAGTGCTTAATACAGCTAAAACAACACCTTTTGAGATTAAAGATGGGATTGAGGCCAATGACGATACACGTTTGCGTTACCGTTACCTTGACCTTCGTCGTCCAGAAATGCTAGAAAACCTTAAGCTTCGTGCTAAAGTGACCCACTCTATCCGCAACTACTTGGATGAGTCGGAGTTTATCGATGTGGAGACGCCATTCCTTTCGAAATCAACGCCAGAAGGGGCGCGTGACTATTTGGTGCCATCTCGTGTCAATAAAGGGCATTTCTACGCTCTTCCTCAAAGTCCACAGATCACCAAACAGCTCTTGATGAATGCTGGGTTTGACCGTTACTACCAAATCGTTAAATGTTTCCGTGATGAGGACTTGCGTGGTGACCGTCAGCCTGAGTTCACCCAGGTCGACTTGGAAACATCCTTTCTTACGGAGCAAGAAATCCAAGATATCACTGAAGGTTTGATTGCGCGCGTGATGAAAGAAACAAAAGGCATCGAAGTGACGCTTCCATTCCCTCGTATGAAGTACGATGACGCGATGGCTCTTTATGGTTCTGACAAGCCAGATACGCGTTTTGACATGTTGCTTCAGGACTTGACAGAAGTGGTAAAAGGTGTAGACTTCAAAGTCTTCTCAGAAGCACCTGCCGTAAAAGCCATTGTGGTTAAAGGTGCAGCGGACAACTATTCACGTAAAGACATCGATAAGATGACTGAAGTAGCCAAACAGTACGGTGCCAAAGGTCTTGCATGGGTCAAGGTGGTTGATGGAGAATTAAACGGACCAGTTGCTAAGTTTTTGACTGGTATCCAAGCAGAATTGACTGTAGCGCTTGGTCTTGAAGATAAGGATTTGGTTCTCTTTGTGGCGGATACGCTTGAAGTAGCGAATGCAACACTAGGTGCCCTTCGTGGACGTATTGCCAAAGAGCTTGGTTTGATTGATAACGATAAATTCAACTTCCTTTGGGTAGTTGACTGGCCAATGTTTGAATGGTCTGAAGAAGAAGGTCGTTACATGAGTGCCCACCATCCATTTACCCTTCCACAGGAAGAGACCGTTTACGAATTAGAAGGTGATTTGGCTAAGGTTCGTGCCATTGCTTACGATATCGTCTTGAACGGTTATGAGCTTGGTGGTGGTAGTCTTCGTATCAACCAAAAAGACCTTCAAGAACGTATGTTTAAGGCTCTTGGTTTCTCAGCTGAAGAAGCAAATGACCAGTTTGGTTTCCTTCTTGAAGCCATGGACTATGGATTCCCACCACACGGTGGTTTGGCTATTGGTCTTGACCGTTTTGTCATGTTGCTTGCAGGAGAAGAAAACATCCGTGAAGTCATTGCCTTTCCTAAGAACAACAAGGCGACTGACCCAATGACTCAAGCTCCATCAACAGTCGCTCTCAAACAACTAGAGGAACTCAGCTTACAAGTAGAAGAAGATGAAACAAGCAAAACGAATTAAGCGGTGGCGCTATTATCTGCGCCGCTTTGCTTATCAGATAAAAATCTTACGGGTTTTACAAAGTATCTCTCGGGAAAAATACGATGAGAAAGTATCGGCTTCTCTGGTTTATGGCTTTTTGTCAGCAGTAGCGGTCAATTTCTTTTTTCAGCCAGGACACGTTTACTCTAGTGGTGCGACGGGTCTGGCACAGATTATCTCTGCCTTGAGTCATCACTGGTTTGGTTTTTACATTCCGATATCGCTGACCTTTTATGCCATCAATTTTCCGTTGATGGTTTTGGCTTGGTATCAGATTGGACATAAGTTTACGGTCTTTACCTTTATCACGGTATCCATGAGTTCCCTCTTTATCCAGTTTGTGCCCGTTGTGACGCTGACAGAGGATCCCATTATCAATGCTCTCTTTGGGGGTGTTGTCATGGGCTTGGGGATTGGTTTTGCGCTCCGTAACAATATTTCTAGCGGAGGTACAGATATCGTCAGTCTGACCATTCGCAAGAAAACGGGGAAGAATGTCGGTAGTATTTCTTTCCTGGTAAATGGAACCATCATGCTGATAGCAGGTTTGACCTTTGGTTGGAAATACGCCCTCTACTCCATGATTACTATTTTTGTATCCAGTCGTGTGACAGATGCGGTCTTTACCAAGCAAAAACGGATGCAGGCTATGATTGTGACCAATCATCCAGACAAGGTAATTGAAAAAATCCATAAAAAATTGCACCGCGGAGCAACCATGATCCA
This sequence comes from Streptococcus oralis, assembly GCF_026782285.1. Lineage (GTDB taxonomy): Bacteria > Bacillota > Bacilli > Lactobacillales > Streptococcaceae > Streptococcus > Streptococcus oralis_CG. The sequence goes on along the minus strand of NZ_JAKUWG010000010.1, from coordinate 337 downwards.
CGATGCAGAAGGAACCTATAATCATGAGAGAAAAGCAGTCTTGATTACGGTTATCACACGAGCAGAGTTTAATGATTTTAAACACATCATGAAACAGGTTGATCCGACAGCCTTTGTCTCTGTATCTGAAAATGTCCACATCCTAGGACGATTCGTAGAAACGGACAATTAGACATGCAAAAACCAGCTCTGTGTACTAACCCCAAAAAGTTAGATAAATAATTTAAGCGAAGGATTTAGTTCTGTATTGCATAGGGCTAAGTCCTTTTAGTTTGACCTTAATTCGTTTGTTGTTGTAGTAATCAATATAGTCCACAATAGCTTGTTCCAATTGCTT